>CAYHRD010000075.1:1906-9263 GCA_964358925.1 uncultured Sulfurimonas sp. | reverse complement strand
CTTGTAGGTCAATTTCATAATATTGTACGCCATCAAGATATGCCTCGTACGGTATTTAAAACTTTTTGGGATTACCTAAGGGCCGACAAACCTATTGTAGCTTATGTTAAAAATAGAACAAAAAATGGAGGATACTACTGGGTTATTGCAGCAGTTTTTCCTCTTGAAGATAGATATGTCTCCATCAGATTTAAGCCGAGCAGCGCATTGTTTACATCCATTAAAGAGATTTATTTTAGACTGCTTATGGCGGAGAGTAAGCTTGAGATGCCTCAAAGTGAAATGCTATTGTCGGAGCTCTTAAACAAATTAGGCTACACGGATTATAATCATTTCATGAATCAAGCTCTTTTAACCGAACTGCTTGAACGCAAAAAGCTGATTCAACTCAATACATCTTGTATAAAAGAAGTTGATTTTGATGTCTCTGAATTTAGCTTAAGTATGAAATCAATTTTTTCCTCAAGTAAAACATTGCTTAATCAATACGGCAAATGGTTTGAAAAAATCGATGCATTTAACAAAATTAAATCTATGTTTGAAGAAAAAAGTTTGACATTAAACTATCTTGCAAGGGATATCGTACTGCTTTCTCTAAATGCTTCTATCTCATCTTATAAGCTAAAAGACGATGGAGGCAAAACATTTAGCGTATTGGCAAGTGATATCCGTACCAACTCAAAAGAAAATGATATCCTTATCGGAAATATATATAATCTTTCCCAATCTTTGTCGGAATTTTTAAGGGAGACTATTTTTATAGTTTCATCTATAAGTCTACAGATGGAAATGATAACTTTTTTTATTCAAGAGCAAGTAGAAAATAAAACTAAAATTTATACAAAAGAGTTAAGTAAAAATATCCAAACTCTCTTTGAATTAGTAAAAACAAACCATGAAAAATTGACTGAGCTACCGCTATCCATGAATAAATCCATAAAAAAAACTACATCTTGTTTAGGGGAACTTGAGCAACAAATCATGTATTTGGGCTATATTCAAGTTTATGGAATTATTGAATCGGCAAGATACAATGATGATTCACAAGGTTTTGGCAAAATATTTTTACAATTAAAAGATTTGATTGTAAAAACAACACAAGAGATCTCTTTGGTAAACAGCATGAGTGAAAATTTTTATATTGAAAATTCAAAACTAGTAGAAAATTCAAAAGAGATTACAGAGATGTTAATAAAATTAGAGATAAAAATAGGGAGTATTTAGTAGTGCAAAATTTATACAAAATAGATATTCTTGAAAACGAAGTAGAGTTTTTAAGTAAAAAAATTTTAGAGCTAAATAAAAAACTCATAGATAGCCAAAGAGCAAAAACACTCTTTTTATCTCTTGTTGCTAACAAACTAAACGACCCGATGACAGCTGTTTTAGGGATGTTGCCTCACTTAAAAATTCAAGACACCTATGAAAACGAGAAGGTTTTTTCAACTATTTGCCAAGAAGCATCAGACCTTGATTTTAAAATCCAAAACCTTATAACGGTAGCCGAAATAGAGAGCGGAAATGTAGACGATTCCCATGCATTAATTGATATGAAAGAGATTATTGAGGAAGCCGTCAAAAGCCTAAAATATGTAATCAAAGAAAAGAGTATCAAACTAAACATAAAAAATTCGGTTGAAAAGAAAATTGTAACAGACCCGAAAAAGATTTATATTATCATAAAAAATCTACTCTCAAACGCTTGTATACATTGCCCGCAAAACGGGATTGTCGATATTATCTTAAGCATAGAGGAGTCCATACTGACGCTACTCATAAAAAATGAGAGCAGTGAACCTAAACTTAAAGAGATACCTGAAATATTTACCCGTTTTAGTGAAAAAATCGACAGCCACCACGGTCTTGGCATAGGACTCAGCATTGTTCGCGAACTCTGCGAGGGTTTAGACGGAAGTGTAGAGTACGACATAGATAACAACTTTGTAACATTTAAAATTAAATTACCGCTAGATGATGCTATACAGGATTTTCAGGCATACGGCTCTAACGAATTTTTATTTGACTCATTTGACGATGCTATAGAAATATAATGATAAAATCAGGCTCTAACTTTATACATGTCGGTCAAATCCATGTCGACACCAAACCGATATTGATATCTACTATTTTAGGCTCATGCGTAGCCGTTTGTCTCTACGACAAAAGAGTCTGCATCGGCGGTATGAACCACTATCTGCTTCCGTTTTGGAACGGCAATGGCTTACAATCTTTAAAATTCGGCAATATCTCAATTCCAAAACTGATAGAAAGTATGATTGACAAAGGTGCAAACAGCAACACGCTGGAAGCAAAAATATTCGGCGGCGCATCTATAAATTTTTCATCTTGTCAAGCTATGATGGTTGGAGAGAAAAATATTTTGGTAGCAAGAGAGATTTTAAATGATTACAAGATAAAAATAGTTGCCGAAGATGTCGGCGGCAACAGCGGTAGAAAAATTCAGTTCAATTTGGAACAAGGCAAAGTACTGTTGAAATATACCGATAAATCAAATTTTGGAGATATGTAAATGCCCATTATTAAAGTATTAA
Source organism: uncultured Sulfurimonas sp. (assembly GCA_964358925.1). GTDB lineage: Bacteria > Campylobacterota > Campylobacteria > Campylobacterales > Sulfurimonadaceae > Sulfurimonas. Next base: position 6,711 of record CAYHRD010000075.1, on the reverse strand, counting down.
TCATAGACGACAGCGCAACTGCAAGAGCAGTACTAAGCGACATCTTAAGTTCGGACTCTTCCATAGAGGTTGTAGGAACTGCTTCGGATGCTTATGTCGCAAGAGATAAGATAGTAGAGCTTCGCCCCGATGTTGTCTGTCTTGATGTTGAGATGCCAAGGATGGACGGGATTACATTTCTAAAAAAACTTATGCACTATATGCCGCTGCCCGTTGTTATGGTCTCTTCACTTACTCAAAGCGGAGCTAAAACAACGCTTGAAGCACTGGAAGCCGGAGCGGTTGATTTTGTACCTAAACCTCACTCGCATATCTATGACGGAAAAGAGGAGATGCATGATGAGCTTATCGCCAAGGTCAAAGCTGCTTCAAAAGCAAAAGTATTTAAAAAAACACTCACTGCTCCGCAGGCGGCAAATCAGACCTCACTGACACAAACTACAAATAAAATAGTAGCTATCGGTGCATCAACCGGCGGAACGGAAGCACTAAAAGATGTACTGATGGCACTTCCTAGAAATGCACCCGGAACGGTTATAGTTCAGCATATGCCCGCAAATTTTACCGCTTTGTTCGCGCAAAGACTAAACACACTATGCGCAATGGAGATTAGAGAGGCAAAAAACGGAGACTCGATTATTCCGGGTGTTGCTCTTATTGCTCCGGGGGATTATCATATGGTTGTCAGACGCTCGGGGGCTAGATACTATGTTGAGATTGGCAACGGAGAAAAAGTCTCCGGGCATAGACCCTCTGCCGATGTTTTGTTTAACTCGGTTGCTAAAATTGCCGGCTCAAACGCAATAGGCGTAATTTTGACGGGAATGGGCGGCGACGGAGCAAAAGGACTACTAGCCATGAGAAATGCGGGAGCCGATACAATCGGACAAGATGAAGCTAGCTGTGTGGTTTACGGTATGCCAAAAGTTGCTTATGACATCGGAGCCGTCGAGAAACAACTACCGTTGAGCAAAATAGCCGACAGTATACTTTCTTTAATAGTCTAGTATGCAAATTTATGATACAATTTTATCTACTTCTTTTAAGGATTTCCTACGCAAACGCAAGATGTAAAAATTATTTTTATGAGTTTTGTTATTCTCATCGGAGTCGGCGCTTTTTTGCTGATGCTTCCTTTTGCCCATAACGGCGAACTAACCATCATAGATGCTCTCTTTACTGCCACCTCTGCCGCATGTGTAACGGGGCTTATAGTAAAAGACACTCCTGTCGATTTTACAAGTTTTGGACATATTATCATCCTCTCTCTAATCCAAATCGGCGGTTTGGGCTATATGACGGCAGTAACTTTTTTGGCAATTATGCGTCGCAAAAAACTTGGTTATCGTGACCGCCTTATCCTTAAAGAGTCGCTAAACTATCCGGGAATGAGCGGAATTTTTCGTTTTTTGAAAATCGTTTTTGCAAGCATAATCATTATTGAACTTTGCGGTGCATTAATCTTGTCATTGCGTTTTTGGGTTGATATGCCGCTTGGCGATGCAGTGTGGTTTGGACTTTTTCACTCTATCTCAGCGTTTAACAATGCCGGATTTTCTCTATTTAGCGACAATATGATGGGATTTCGAAATGATTTGGTTATCAATATTACCATCCCTCTTTTGGTTATTATAGGCGGGTTGGGATATATGGTACTTTTAGAACTCTATAACTACCGAAAAAAATCTCTTACGCGAATCTCCACACATACTAAACTGGTTTTGTGGTCATCCGGCATCCTAATCATTGTCGGTATGGCAATTATCCTCTCTTTAGAATGGAACAATCCTGAATCATTAGGCAATATGAGCAGTTGGGAAAAAATTCTTGCTGCTTGGTTTGCATCTATAAACTATAGAACTGCCGGATTTAACACTATTGACTTTTCAACATTTAACGACTCCGATCTCTTTTTCGGAACTGTTTTTATGATAACCGGAGGTAGTCCGGGAGGAACTGCAGGGGGTATTAAAACCACGGTTCTGGCACTCGCTGTTATAGGGGTTTGGTACACTCTTCGCGGTCAAAACAACCCACATATCTTCAATAGAAGTTTAGTTCCTTATCAAATCAACAAAGCATATGCAATTATCTTTGTTGCATCATTTTATATAATGATTTCAACAATTATTTTAAATGAGAGCGAAAACCTTCACTTTGTAAGAACTCTATTTGAAACTTGTTCGGCATTCGGCACGGTAGGCGTATCTACAGGAAACGGCGGTGTACTAAGTTATAGTGCGCTCTTTAGTGATTTAGGAAAAGTTAACATTATTCTACTTATGTTGATGGGTAGAATAGGTGTTTTTGCATTTACTATCGTCATAGTGGGCAAAGCGGTACAGACTAGAATAAAATATGCAGAAGGAAAGGTGATTATATGACATATGTTGTTATTGGACTAGGAAAGTTCGGATACCATGTAGCCAAAGGGTTGGCACAACAAGGGGAAGCGGTTATCGCTATCGATAACGATGAAGAGAAGATAAGAGATATCAGCGAATTTGTTCAAGACGCCATAGTTCTCGACTCTTCCGACCCAAAAGCGCTTAGTGAAGCAGGTATTGCCGATGCAGAAGTAGCAATTGTCAGCATAGGTGAAAACCTTGAAGCAAGCATACTTACCGTTATGGCACTAAAAGAACTCGGAATTGAAACGGTATTTGCCAAAGCTATAACGCAGGTTCACGGTCAGATTCTCTCAAAACTGGGTGCCGCAAAAGTAATCTATCCGGAGATGGAATCTGCAAAAAAACTGGTTAAAAAAATGGTTAAAAATATGCACTATGAAACTATTGATCTATCCATTACGATGAAACTTGCAAAAATGACCGTTCCGCCATTTTGGGTCGGAACTTCAATACTCTCTCCGTTATTTAAAGATGAATTTGAAGTTAAGCCTATTGCATACAAACATCAAGGCGAATGGCACACCTCTTTTGAAAATGATGACATTCTTGAAACCGGTGATATTTTAGTTGTTTTAGGCAATAGCAACAATATCGAAGCACTTAGCAAAAAAGTGTAAATTAAGGATAAAGGTATCCTTAAGCCAAATAGATATATATTTATACGAGTTACACTTTGTATCTTTGAATTATCATCAAAATATGAGTATTAACCCAAATAAAAATATGGAGTTTGATTATGAGTATGAGAGAAACTTACGAAGCGAAATTACAAGCCCAGTTGGACGAGTGGGCTGCAGATATTAACATTCTAAAGGCAAAAGCCGATAAAGCAAAGGTTGATGTTCAACAAGAGTACAATAAACAAATAGAGCATTTGCAACTTATGCATGTCTCTGCTACAGCTAAACTTGCCGAATTTAAAGAAGCTAGCGAAGAGGCGTGGCATGATTTAAAAGCAGGCGTTGAAAGTGCATGGGAACTGCTTGAGAATGCACTAAAGTCAGCCGCTTCAAGGTTTAATAATACTAAAGAGGACTAAGCATATTAGCGCGAGGCGAAAACTATTCAACACGGTTTCGACCTCGCTCTTTGGCAAGATAAAGTTTTTCATCGACCTGAGTTATATAGCGGTCAACCGTGTCTTGATCAACAACCGTTTTATTATCGGCTAAAACAGTGAGCGTTCCTATGCTTACGGTATAGCGGATGGTTACATTCTCAACAATTACCTCTTTTGAAGCAGTTACCTCGCATATTTTTTGAGCAAGCATAAGAGTCTCTTTTTTATCCGTCATAGGCAATAAAATCATAAACTCTTCCCCGCCGAAACGAAAAATATAATCAGATTTTCTAAGAGTATCTTCTAATACTTTGGAAAAGTGCTTAAGAACTATATCCCCTACACTATGACCGTAGGTGTCGTTAATATGTTTAAAATGATCCAAATCGCACATCATCAAAGCAAATTCTCTGCCTGTTGCTTTGGCAATATCAAGCTTGTTTAACATTATCTTGTTAAACAGCCGTCTAGTCAGCAGATGAGTAAGAGGGTCTTTGGCACTCTCTTCTATTTCATTTAAAAAAGCTATCTCGCTTCCTATCTCAAGCGAATAGTATTCAATCCGCTGCATCAGATGAATGAGAGTTGCAGGACGGAACTCATTTCGTTTACAATAGCTAACTACATTTGCAGCCAAGTCATGGAGATTTATATGGAGTTTTTCTATCACTTTAAAATGAATCGTAGAGAGCAGATAAGAAGTTGTAGCACAACCAATCCATTTACCGAATTCGCATTTTGTAGGATTTAACTCAGGGTGTTTATCGTTATACTCTTTTTTTTGAACATAATTTATAAGGTTAATTATCCACTTGATATGGTTTTCATAATGCACCATAAACTTTTTGTCAGGCATAAGATTAATACGGGAGAGGCGAAGTTCATTTTTAAACATAAGCTGACTTAAAAATTTTTGCAGATACAACTCGGTAATGCGATGCTCATGCTCTGTAAAAAAGCGATTAAGTTCATCTATATGCTCAAAATCTTTTTTTTCAAGAAGACTGCCGAGCAGTTTACGAACAACGGTGATAAATTCACTGTATACAAATAGATAAGATATATCATTCTCAATCGCAAAGTGTACCAATACCGTGGTATTCTCTTTAATCTCCTCTTTTGAAGTAGAGAGTAAAAGATTTAAAAACAGCTTTTTATATTCCGTTATCACACCGCTATAAAGAAGTTCATCTGTGTTATTAAACTGCAAACTCTCAAGATTAATGTTAAACTCTCGAACACACTTTTTAATATCCGGAAAATATTTTTGTATTATCTTCACTTTAGCTCTCCTATTTTAAATGAGAAATATTATAGCACTAACTCTATTTTTT
>CAYHRD010000075.1:0-1806 GCA_964358925.1 uncultured Sulfurimonas sp. | reverse complement strand
AAAAAAATGTTTATTCAGAAAATTAAATTATTAAACTTCGTATCTCTATTATTTAACATCTCTTCCATCTCCTCTGATGGTATCGGTTTAGAGTAATAGTAACCTTGGATATGACTGCATCCGTTCTTTATCAAAAACTCTTTTTGCTCCCTGCTCTCGACACCCTCTGCAATTACGCTTAGTTTTAAACTATACGCAAGAGCGATAATAGCTCTTGCGATGCTAACATCCTCTTCATCATTTGGCACACCGTCCACAAATGATTTGTCAATTTTTAGCTTATCGATAGGCAGCCGCTTTAGATACGAAAGAGATGAGTAACCGGTTCCAAAGTCATCAACGGCAAGTTCAATACCCATATCACTAATCTTTTTTAAAACTTCAATAGCATTTTTCGGGTTTTTCATAATTTCACCCTCTGTAACTTCAAGCTCCAGCCACTCAGGCTTAAATCCACTCTCTTGCATTATCGATAAAAGCACCTCTAAAAAATTATCCTGTCCTAACTGTTTCATAGCAAGATTTAGTGCTAAGACCCCCGGACTGAGACCTTTGCTATACCACTGTGCCACCTGCTTCATAGCTATTTTCATTACCGATTGATCAATTGCTATAATCAGTCCCGTTTCTTGAGCTAACGGGATAAAACTATTTGGATAAATCAGTCCCTCCGTCGGATGTTTCCATCTGACCAGCGCTTCCATACCGACTATCTCACCCGTTTTGCCGTTTACTTGCGGTTGATAATAGACAACAAACTCTTCATTTTCTAAAGCTCTTCTCAAACTTGCTTCCATAATAACTCTCTTAAGTGCAAGCTCCGTCATCTCTGTAGAGTAGTATTGATAATTATTTCTGCCCTCTTCTTTAGCCCTATACATAGCCGCATCGGCATATTTTAAAAGATTATCTGCATCCGTATCGTCTTTTGGAAAAACACTAATACCGACACTTGTCGTAATATAAATAGTGTTACTCTCTATGATGATAGGCTCCGAGAGTACTAAAATAATTTTTTTTGCAAGTGCCGAGACATCTATCTCTTGTTTTAAATCTTCAATAAGGAGCGTAAACTCATCGCCACCTAAACGCGACAAAGAGTCTTCTTTGCGAACGACTCCCTGCAATCTTTTTGATATAACCTTTAAAACTTTATCTCCGAACAGATGTCCTAAAGAGTCGTTAATCTGCTTAAATCTGTCCAAATCGATAAAAAGAAGCGCAAACTCTGTTTTTTGGCGTTTTGCTTTAGCAATGGCTTGTTCTAGCCTATCGTTAAATAAAATCCTATTGGGAAGTCCCGTAAGCGCATCATGATGAGCCTGAAAATCCAAAATTTCCTTTTGTTCATCAAGTTTCTTTGTATATTTTTTTATCAATATATTGACCAACAGGGCAATTACGATAATTATTAAAATAGCAATAGCAACAGAAAACCATCTGATAAACATAATCGTATTTTTATAATAATCCATCTCATTTTTAAAAACAAAATAGCCTACATCTCTCTCATTATAATCTTTTAAGATAAAACTCTTAAAAATAAGATACTCTTTTTTGTTCTGTTTTCTAAAATAGTTATCTTCGCCGATGATTCTCTCATCGATTACATCCAAGACTGTCTCTTCATCTTTAACCGATGATTTATACTTTACGATTAGGTAGTCATCCGAAAATTTCGCCAAATAATCATCGGCATCTTTAGAGTATTCAAAGATAGGCTCAGCTGCCTTTTTTGATATTAAAAAGAGCGGAGTATACTCGTTTGATACCGCAAGCTTTGAGATTAGATACTTAACATCCACT
>CAYHRD010000074.1:6605-9555 GCA_964358925.1 uncultured Sulfurimonas sp. | reverse complement strand
TACCATAAAAAAAACTCTCTTATTTCAAAACTAAATATTTTTTCACCCGAACTTGATGCTGCTCTAGTAAAATCTTTGGCGAATTTTAACTATCCAAAAGAGTTTGATGAACTTAGGCATATTATTGTAGAACTCGTAAATAACGGAGTTTACAGCGATGAAAATCTGCATATAGAGCTTTTTTTAGGCGATGCCAGAGAGTATATAAAAAAATTTCCAAAAGCCAAGTTTGATATAGTTTATCAAGATGCTTTCTCTCCGTCCGCAAATCCTGTTTTGTGGACAAAAGAGTATTTTGGCGACATTAAAAACATCATAAAAGAAGACGGCATTTTAACCACATACTCAATCGCACTTCCCGTCAGGCTTGCTCTTTATGAGAACGGTTTTAATCTTTATATAAACAGCGGAGAGGGTTTTAGAGATGCAACAGTTGCTTCTTTAACCCATCTTAACGGGTTTACGGGCGTAGATATGGAACATAAAATAAAATGCAATCCGGATGCAGTTCCGCTTATGGATTGATAACCTCTAAAAACTGTTCTCCAAATTGTTCAAACTTTTTCTCTCCGACACCGTTAACTTCGAGCATGCTTATTTTGTCACAAGGTTTGCTAGAAGCTAAATTTTTAAGCACTTTATCCGAAAAAATGATGTACGCAGGAACTTTAAGCTCACTCGCCATCTGAGTTCTTTTAATTCTGAGTTTCTCGAAAAGTTCTTCATCAAAATCTACCGCTTCATCTCTTTTGACTTTTTTCTCTTTAACGGCTATCTCAAGTCTTGAAGATTTTATAAAGAGCTCTTTTTTGCCCCTTAAAATATCTGCCGCTTCTTGGGTGAGTTTTAAAACGCTAAATTCGCCAAGCAACAAGATTTTTAGTTCCAAAAGTCTTTCCAAAACAACAAACCACTCTTTTTTGCTTAAGTCTGTTCCGATGCCGTAAACCGAGAGCTTGTCTGCACCGTTTGCCAAAAGTTTTTGCTCTTTTGAGCCTCTGAGTATGTCAATAATGTAGTTTTTTCCAAAATTTTGCTCTGTTTTATAGATAGCACTAAGTATCATCTGCGCCTCTTTGGTAATATTCTGCTTTTTTGCATCACTCTGTAAACAGTTATCGCATCTATCCATGCACTCATCAAGAGTATCGTCAAAATACTCGGCTAGCTGTTTATGAAAGCAGATTTCGCCTGTTGCATACTTGTAAATCTTGTCTATTTTTTGAGCTAAATGCTCTTTGTATTCGCCATTTTGTATCTCATCTAAAAATCTTTTGTGCTGGGCAATATCACCCGCATTAAAAAGCAAAAGAACTTCACAATCTTCGCCGTCTCTTCCTGCCCTGCCTATCTCTTGATAGTAGTTCTCAAGTGATTTTGGCAACGACATATGAGCTACAAAACGGATGTCGCTTTTATCTATCCCCATCCCAAAAGCGATGGTTGCGACCATGATGTTTACCTTGTCGTTTACAAAGATTTTAAAATTCTGCTCTCTTACATGTTGAGGTAGCCCTGCGTGATAAGGGAGTGATTTATATCCGTTTGTGTTAAGATAAATGCTTAACTCTTCAGCTTTTTTTCTGGAACTCACATAGATAATTCCGCTCTCGTTTTTATGGCGGTGTAAAAAGGCTTTGAGTTGCAAATGCCCATTGCTGACTCTTCGCTGCGCTGAGATGAAGATGTTTTTGCGAAAGATTTTGCCTTTTAAAAGCAGTGGATTTTCAAGTCTTAACTCTCTTAAAATATCATCAGTTACATGGTCGGTTGAAGTTGCGGTAAAAGCGCAAATTGAAGTGTTTGGAAAATTTGTTCTTAGATTTCCCAAAGCTCTGTAATCATCTCTAAACTCATGTCCCCATTGAGAGATACAGTGAGCTTCATCAACTACAAAAAAGTTTATATTTAACCCTCTTAGCATGGCAATCGTTGCTTGGTTGTTAAGTCTCTCGGGAGAGAGGTATAAAAATTTCAGTTCGCCATTATAGGCTTTTTGAATTATCTCATCTACTTCATCACGGCTCTGAGCCGAACTTATCATGTCGGCATTTATTCGTTGAGCTTTTAGAGCCGATACCTGATCTTGCATAAGTGCGATGAGAGGCGATATGACTATACTTATGCCGTCTTTTAAAATAGTCGGAAGTTGATAAACTAACGATTTTCCGCCGCCTGTCGGAAGAATCATAAGTAAATCACGCCCGCTTAATATAGCATCCACACCTTCTTCTTGAAGGACTCTAAAGTCGTTATGTCCAAAATTGTTTTTTAGTACGGCATATTTCATTAATATCTAGCTGATATGGAGTCGACATCATCCCAAGTGAGGCTATTTTTTTTATGAGAGATGATGTGTGCAACATACCTTGCAAACATATCCGTCTCTATGTTTACGAGTGAGCCTTTTTTATAGTTTTTAAAAAGCGTCTCTTTCATCGTATGAGGAATGATGGTAAGCCTGAAACTATCAGGAAATACATCATTTACTGTCAAACTAACGCCATCAATAGTGATTGAGCCTTTTGGGATAATGTAAGGGATGAATTTTTTATCAATTTTAATAAAAACATCAAAAGAGTTTCCGCTGTTTTTTATCTCTTTTATTTCGCCGATGCAGTCCACATGTCCTTGCACGATATGTCCCTCAAATCTATCGCCCATCATCATTGCAGGTTCTATATGAACTTCATTTTTGTAGTTCTCCATAGCTAAGAGTTTTTGGCTCTCTGGAGATAGCTCAACGCTAAAACCGTCGTCTAAAACTTCTATAACAGTCAAGCAAGCCCCGTTTATGGCAATAGAGTCACCAAGTTTTGCTTTATGTTTAGCACGAATAGTAAGTTTACTCCCGACTAAACTTTTAACATGCGCGATTTCGCGTATTAATCCTGTGAACATTTGTTATCTTTCTTCCCATTTTATAATATCAAGTAAAATTATCTCTTTT
>CAYHRD010000074.1:0-6505 GCA_964358925.1 uncultured Sulfurimonas sp. | reverse complement strand
ACTTCTTCTTATTTTTTCAAGCATTCTTGATTACGCTGTCCATCTCATCCCAAAAATCATCATCTATCTTTTGCAGAGTCTGCTCTGATGAGGTTATATTTTTATAAATGTTGTGCAAAGATTCTCTATTTTTTAGAAAAGCTTCATCATCTTTAGAAGTAGTAATACTAATTTCTTTTTTGAAATCATTTAAAAAATCTAAAATTTTATTAGCGATTGAAGAGTCGTTTACATTTATAGCTATTTGCATGATTTTTCTTCCTTTTTATAAAATTGTATCATAGTTAAAATACAATTTTACCCTCATCTTGAAGACCTTTTATGATCTCTTTTGCTTTGGTATGCCCGTTGTAGGCAGCTTTTCGGCATAAATCAAGTGCCGTATCATGGTTTTGTTCGCATCCGATACCCTGATCATAAAGCAGTCCCAAATTGTAAAGTCCCTCAGCCAAACCACCGTCTGCCGCTCTTTTAAAGCAGATGAAACATCTTGCTTCATTTTTCTCTACTCCATGCCCCTCTTTGTATAAAACACCCAAATTGTTAAAAGATTGCAGGTGTCCTCGTTTGGCTCCCTCTTCATACCAAAAAGCAGCCTCCGAGTAGTTTTGAAGACATCCCAAACCTCTCTCAAGCATAAGAGCAATTTCATACATTGCAGGCGGAACTTCTCTGATTGCTGCTTCCATAAAGAGTTCATGAGCCTTAAACTGGTTATGTTCAACTCCGCCAAGTCCGTTCATGTATAAAATTGCCAAGTTATAAAGGGCATAGGGCTGTTTTAGCTCCGCCGCTCTCTCATAAAGCTCTAGCGCCTTTGCGTCATCTTTTTGGCAAGCTTGCGTATTTTGATACATGTAACCCAAAGAGGTCATAGCATCTGCATCACCCTCGTCTACCAATTGTGTATAGAGCTTAAATGCAGTTTCAAAATCTTGGCTGTTATATGCTTCGTGTGCTTTTTTTATCATCTTATTTAGACCATATTTATAATATATTGTTCAAATGATACTCAAAAATGATAAAATTCGCTTTAAGATAGACGGAGCAGTGTATGAATTATGATGTAATAGTAATCGGCGGTGGACATGCGGGAGTAGAAGCTTCTCTCTCGTGTGCAAGAATGGGTAGTAAAACTTTGCTAATCTCTATGTTGGCGGAAAATGTCGGTGCAACGAGCTGTAACCCCGCAATCGGTGGGTTGGCAAAAGGGCATTTGGTTCGTGAGATTGATGCGCTGGGCGGAGAAATGGGACTTATAACCGATGAAGCGGGAATCCAGTTTCGTATACTAAATGAGACAAAGGGTCCTGCCGTTCGCGGAAGTCGTGCTCAAATCGATATGGACAGATACCGTGTAATCGCCAGAAACAAAATCCTAACCACGCCGAATCTTGATTTGGTTCAAGAGATGGCGGAGTCGCTCATTATTGAAGATGGCGAAGTAAAAGGGGTAAGAACCAACCTTTTAAACGAGTATAGTGCTAAAAAAGTAATCATTACAAGCGGAACTTTTTTAAGAGGCGTTATCCATGTCGGTGAGATAAAACAGACGGGCGGACGATTTGGAGAGCAGAGCAGTGAGGGTCTTAGTGCATCGCTTAGAAAGTGCGGTTTAGAGATGGGAAGACTAAAAACAGGAACATGCGCCAGAGTCGATGCTTCATCCATTGATTTTTCCGTTATGGAAAGGCAAGACGGCGATGAGATTCCAAGCCCGTTTAGTTTTAGAACCGACCGTGAAGAGTTTAGAAAAACTAAAAAGCAGGTTCCGTGTTTCATAGCCTACACAAACGAAAACACTCATAACATTATAGAGAGCAATTTTTACCGTGCACCGCTTTTTACAGGTCAAATCGAGGGAACGGGACCGAGATACTGCCCAAGCATAGAGGATAAAATCAACCGTTTTCGCGATAAAGACAGACATCATCTCTTTATTGAACCCCAAACTTTTGAAAATACTGAGTGCTACATCAACGGTATGAGTACATCGCTTCCGCCTGATGTTCAACAGCAGATGATTCACTCCGTTAAAGGTATGGAAAATGCAAAAATCGTTCGTTACGGATACGCTATCGAGTATGATTTTGTGGATCCAAGAGAGTTAAAACATTCGTTGGAGACTAAAAAAATCAAGGGACTTTATCTAGCAGGACAGATTAACGGAACGACAGGTTATGAAGAAGCCGCCGCTCAAGGACTTATGGCAGGTATAAACGCATCGCTTAGCCTGCAAAACAAAGAGCCTCTCGTTTTGCGCCGTGATGAAGCTTACATAGGTGTTTTGATAGATGATTTGGTTACAAAAGGAACAAAAGAGCCTTACCGTATGTTTACATCTCGCGCCGAGTACAGACTGCTTCTACGCGAGGAGTCGGCAGATACCAGACTTAGCCGTTATGGACATGAAATCGGACTAATAAGTGATGATATTTATGAGAGAGTCGTACTAAAAGATGAGCAGATTCAAGATGGTTTGAGAGTTTTAAACGAGACCGTATTTACCCCAAACAAAGAGTTCATAGCATTTTTAGAGTCAATCGGCGAAGAGAAAATAAGCGATAGTATAACAGCGCAACAACTAGTTGCTAGAAAGAGTTTTGATATAGAGAAAATGGTAAAAATTGTTCCTCAGTTTGACAAGTATGCTGAGTACATAAAAGAGGAGATTTTAGTTGAGGGAAAATATGCTCGTTATGTTGAAAAACAGGCTCAAGAGATAGAGAAGATGAAAAAATATCTCAAAGTAGAAATCCCGCAAGATTTTAATTTTAGAAGCATAAGCGGACTAAGCAAAGAGATAGTAGAAAAACTAGAGAAGTTCAATCCGCCGACACTTCAAGCGGCATCACAAATCAGCGGAATAACTCCGGCGGCAATTGAAATCTTGCATATTTTTATAAAGATTGAACAAAAAAAGAGATAGTCATGAAAATATACTATTATGTACACACCGGACATCGCACGGGTCTTGATAGATTTAGAAGAGCGTGTACAATCATTCGCGCATTAGGGGATGTTGATATCACACTTCTTTGCTCTGACTTTCGTATAGCAAACGAGGCAAAGCACTTTGGAGTTAGTAAAGCCGTTGGTATTGATTTAGTTAGAAACATCCCAAAAATAGCAAATCACGGCGATAAAATCATCTTTGATTCGGATGAAGCAAACTCTTTTATGTTAGAGGATATGCGAAAATATTTCTCTACTTTTATCCGTATAAGCGATGATAAAAATGACAAAAAAGCAGACAATGAGTTTTTAATCTCTCCATATCTAAGCGATGAGAATATTTGTAACACTGTTGTCGTAGATGAGAAATATTTTAAAGAAGAAGAAAAAACAATCAAGTTGTCATATTTTTTCGGCGATGATGATTATGAGAAAGATTTAGAGAAACATTTAGAGTTTGTAGATGGCTTAAACCCTCATCTGCAGCTTGGTTTCTACTACTTTTTTGATTATGAAGATATGTTAAAAAATAGATTTAAAAATCATCATGAGTTTGAAGAGTATGATGAGACCATTAAAAAATCGCAAATTCTTATATCTGCTTCCCCACAAGCCGTTTTAGAGTCTCTTGCATCTGGTTCAAAGCCCATATATGTGCAAAGAGAGGACTATTCAACAAATTTTTTAGAGTTGTTTGAGAGCTTAAATATACCGATAGTTAAAAATTATGATAAAGCATATCTTATTGATATTATAAACTCAATAAATAATCATAACTATTTCAAAATGGAACACAATTGCGAAAAAGTAGCAATTTTTATAAAGAATAGCTTAAATTTATAATTAATTAAAACTATTTTAGTATATAATCAGCGTTTTAATTTTATAGGAAAGAGAGCAAACATGCATAACAGTAGCCGTAGAGGTTTTATGGGTAAAGCATTTGGCGCCGTAGCAGGTGTTGGTGCAGTTGGTTCATTGGTTGCAATGAAAAAAACTTGGGACCCGCTTCCAAGTGTTAAAGCTGCCGGTTTTACCACTCTAGATATGTCAATATATAAAGAGGGTGAATTAGTAACAGAAAAATGGAGAGGGAAGCCTATCTTTGTTTTGAAAAAAACTGCAGAGATGATTGCTAGCCAAACAGATAGCCAAAAGAAAAGAGATGTCGTTGTCGGCGATTCTCATTTTATGATTGCTATCGGTTTATGTACACACTTAGGTTGTATCCCGGGATACAACGCTGCAGAGAAGTCATTTTTATGTGCATGTCACGGCGGTATGTTTAACTGGGCTGGTGAAGTAACAAAAGTTCCGCCACCGCGCGCTTTTGACATTCCTCCATTTAAAATTGAGGGCAATAAACTAGTTCTTGGCGAAGCCGGTCCAGAATTTCAAGCTATGAAAGATAGCGGCATAACGCTTTAAGGAGGATAAATTATGGCACATTTTACAAAAGCAACAAGTGTTAAAGATTGGTTAAACCAACGATTAGCAGTTGAAACAGTTGAAAAAGTTATGGCATCTGAGTATTGGATTCCAAAAAACATTAACTTCTTGTGGGCAATGGGTATGGTTCTTGCAATCACATTCGCACTACTTTTAGTTTCAGGTATTTTCTTGTTGATGTACTATCAACCGGATGTTAGAACAGCATTTTACAGTGTAAATTTCACTATTATGAGAGATGTTGATTTCGGTTGGTTATGGAGACATGTTCACGGTGTTGCTGCATCAGTTGTTTTCTTAGTTATCTATATTCATATGTTTACAGGTATCTACTACGGTTCTTACAAAAAGGGTCGTGAGATGATTTGGATTTCGGGTATGCTTCTGTTTGTAACATTCTCAGCTGAAGCGTTTAGCGGTTATATGCTTCCTTGGGGACAAATGAGCTACTGGGCAGGTATGGTTATTACAAACATTTTCAGCCTTGGCGGATTACATATGGACGGTTTAGTTGAGTGGATTCGTGGGGATTATGTTCCTGCTCAAGCTTTCTTAACTCGTTTCTTTATGTTGCATGTTCTTTTACTTCCATTGGCAATTATGGGACTTATCGGGCTTCACTTTGCAGCTCTTCGTATTCCCCATGTTAACAATCAAGACGGTGAAGAGATTGATTTTGATGCAGAATCTAAAAAATATTTAGCAGGTGACAAAGCCGGTTCAAAAGTTATGCGTTTTGCTAATGACTTTATGAGTAAAGATATGATGGTTGTTGGAATTTATTTAGTTTTCTTCTTCTATCTTGTATTTTTTCAATATGGATTTGCACTTGACCCTGTAAACTTTGACCCTGCTGATGGACTTAAAACTCCGGCACACATCTACCCTGAGTGGTATTTCTTATGGTCGTATGAAATTCTTCGTCCGTTCTCTGTCAATATCGGTCTAATGGCATTTGGTTTTGCACAAGTAATCTTTATGTTGTTACCATGGTTAGATAGAAGTCCAAATGCTGTTCCTGCAAGTCGTCGTGGAGCATTTAGCATCTGGTTCTGGTTGTTACTAATCGATATGATTGTTTTAACAGCTATGGGTAAACTACCTCCAGAGGGTATTTTCAGCACTATAGGTTTAGTTGCTGCATTAGCATTTATAGTTTTATGGATAGCACTTCCACTTATAACTATGAACGAAAAAAAAGCGTAAGGAGAATAGGATGAAAAATAAAGAACCTTTAATATTGGTTGTTGTTGTTGCTTTTACTCTCCTAACTTATTGGTTAGTTGAGCCATTTGCACACTCTCAAATGCATAAACATGTAGACGGTCAAAATTTTGCTTATGCAGATTTAGCACCGATTACAAAAACCGGTGATGCTACAAACGGTAAAGCTTTAGTAGCTGGTGCCGCGGCTTGTACGGGTTGTCACTCAATCGAAAAAGCAGGCATTCCTGCTTCTGTTGATGCGGTAACTGCTGCACAAACTTATGGTGTAAACCCACCGGATTTAAGTAATTCGGGTGCTATTTATGATGCTAAGTTCTTAGCTAATTTGATTAAAAATCCGGCACATGCCCTAAAAGTTGAGCATAAATTTGATGCTGCTAAAGGTAAAATGCACCCAATGGTTGCATTCTACGGTGCAGGTGGAGATTTAGATCAAGAAGTTGCTGATATGGTTGTTTATTTACAATCAATTGCTGTGAAACCAAGCGAAGTTACACCTAAAATGGCATACGAAAACGCTTGTGGCAGATGTCACGCAGTTTCTTATGAAAAATGGACTCAAATCGGTACAAAACCTGAATTTAAGTTTGAGAAAGAGTCTTTAGCATTTGATATCAAAGTTATGGAGTATCAAGAAGCTCTTACTAAATATATGGGTAAACTACCACCGGATTTAAGTATGTATTTCCGTTCTCGTAACGAACATTTCTTAAGCACTTTTATTGAGAATCCTCAAAGTCAACTAGAGGGAACTGCAATGCCTAGAGTTGGTGTTACTGCAGAAGTTGCCCAAAAAGTTATAGAGCATATGGCTGATGCAGGTGATACAAAAAGACATGAGAGAATAGATGTCGGTACAAATGTAATGTGGTAC
>CAYHRD010000073.1:0-9649 GCA_964358925.1 uncultured Sulfurimonas sp. | reverse complement strand
ATGTTTGGAAATCTCTAAAAGCGATGCTTCATCCACGCTTAGTGATATCACGGGAACGGTATCGGATGTTATATTAAACTCTTGAAGTTTTTTAAAAAATTCTATGTTTGAATCGCCGTTTAGGGTATTTATGATTGCATCGGGTTTTTTAGATTTTATATCTTCAAAGAGATTTTTAAAGTTACTTGAGCCTAATGTAAAATAACGCTCTCCCACTATATGCAAATCGGTTAGTTTTGACAACTCGTTTATGTAAAAGTTTGCAGCTTTTGGGTAGATGTAGTCTGAACCGACAAGATAGATATTGTTGCCGAAATTTGTTTGGATAAAGTCTATGGTAGGATTAATCTGCTGATTTGCGCTAAGACCCAGATAGACTATGTTTGGCGAACTCTCAAACCCTTCATACTGAACGGGGTAAAATAGTATGCCGTTCGCAGATTCGACTATCTCCTTAACCTCTTTTCTTGAGGCGGAAGTCCAACATCCGAAGATAGCTATAACCCCTTTGTCGATAAGTTCTTTTGCACCTCTTTTAAACTCTTGTGAATCAGATTTTCCGTCAAACTCGAAGATTTCTAGCTCTCTATTTAGCAGACCGCCGTTTCTGTTTATTTCTTTTACGGCAGCTCTTAGTATATCCCCAAGAGGTTTTTCGTTTGTACTCATGGTTCCGCTATTTGAATAGAGAAGCCCCACTTTTATACTCTCTTTTTTTATCCCGATAAAGGCAAACGCCAAAGCCGCTATAAAAGCCGCAATGCTAAAGATAGCGATAAAAGTTCTCATAGCTTCTCCTAAGTCGGAATGATTGAAAACAAACTATCTTTTATAATACCTCAATATTTTTAAAAAGTAGCCGGTGCGATATACTTTCCGTTGACAAAACGGCAACCGTGACCTTTAGGAAAAAGTTTTTTTGAGTCAATCCATAGCTCATTTATGCTATTTTTTTGAGTAAAGTCGATTTTTGCCTGCGACTCTTTCACATCGACGACTAAACCGCAATTTGTTTCTACACCTTTTTTAATACTTTTTCTAAAATTCTCAATATTTTTTGTGTAGTTGTCTATTGCTCTTTGCTCTATTTTTGTTAAGGCTAAGTTCTCTTTTTCTAGCTGTTTTTCACTTTTTAGTATCTTTTGCTCGCTTGCTTTTGCCAAGCGCTCTTCTTCTAGCTTTTTATTCTGCAATTGAAGTTTTAAATTATCGCGATTTTTTGTAGCAATAGGAATTAAAGTAGAAGCATATGTATAAGATGAATATTTTTCTATAAATGCATCAAGCTCTTCTGCTGTTTTGGCCGCAAGAAAGAGGCGGTCACATTGTGCTTGCTCTAATACGATTTTTTTATTATCGATAGCTTTAAACAGATTTGTTTGTCTTAGGGCTTCATCAATCAGCTCTTTGTCTACATATTTCTGTTTAGAAGATTTAGAATCAAAGCCTTTTATCAGATCTACGATATTTTCCGCATCCACCGTACTTGTTAGATTACTGCTGCATGGGGTGTATTGATTGGTGTTATTTGAGTTACGGCATATATATACATTTGAAGAGTTCATTGCAAAATTTGGATTGACTTCGCTATAAGACTCATTTACTTTAAGAATCTCTTGATTTGTTTTTGCTCTTTTTTCTATTTCCGTATCTTTTATATCGACTATTTTCCAACCGGTCTTATTTTTTTCAATCAATGCATAATAGTAGCCGCTTTGGCTCACATATCCGCTCTTAGGCGTAGGTTTTGTATTGAGAGCCTGATTTGAGGCACTGCATCCAAAAAATAAGATAGATAAAGTAAGTGTATAAATAATATTTTTATAAAACACATAATTCCTTTTAAGGTTTAAGTAGATTAGATTGCTTCGTCGCTTCGCTCCTCGCAATGACGGTCTTTATTGCCACACTTGTCATTGCGAGCGAAGCGTGGCAATCTCTCAAGCGTGGCAATCTAATTTTACTCTATTTCGGCATCGATGACATCGTCATCTTTCTTTTTCTTTGAGCTGTCTGCTTGCGCACCGCCCTCATCTTTTTTGTACATCTGCTCTGCCATTTTATGACTAGCTTCCGTTAAAGTTTTTACTTTTGCTTCAATCTGCTCTTTTGTAGAGTTTGTATCTTTAAGAACATCTTTTAGTTCCGATATAGCACCCTCTATCTTAGCTTTTTCGCTTGCATCGATTTTATCACCGATTTCGCCTAACGATTTTTCAGTTTGTGCGATTAGAGCATCGGCTTGATTTTTAAGGTCAACCAACTCTCTTCTTTTTAAATCTTCAGCTTTGTGAGCTTCTGCATCTTGAACCATTTTGTTAATCTCTTCTTCGCTAAGTCCTGAAGAACCGCTAATTGTGATTGATTGAGATTTGCCCGTACCTTTGTCCGTCGAACTAACAGTTAAAATACCGTTTGCATCGATGTCAAAAGTTACTTCGATTTGAGGCACACCCCTTGGAGCCGCTGCTATATTGCCCAGCTCAAATAGACCTAAAGACTTGTTATCCCTTGCAAACTCTCTCTCACCTTGACCTACTGAGATGCTAACAGCCGGTTGGTTGTCCTCTGCAGTTGAGAAAATCTGAGATTTTTTAACCGGAATCGTAGTACCTTTTTCGATGATTTTAGTCATAACGCCGCCTAAAGTCTCAATTCCAAGAGAAAGTGGAGTAACATCTAAAAGAAGTACATCTTTAACATCTCCTCTTAAAACACCGCCTTGGATAGCCGCACCCGCTGCTACAACTTCATCAGGGTTTACGCTTTTATTTAAAGTTTTACCGCCGAAGAAATCAGAAACCATTTTTTGAGCAAGCGGAACACGGATTGAACCGCCGACCATGATAATCTCTTTGATATCGCTGTTTGATAAACCTGACTCTTTCATAGCAGTTTTGATATGCTCGATAGTCTCTTCAACAAGTTTTTCAACCATACTCTCAAATTTAGCGCGAGTAAGTTTGATAACCAAGTGTTGAGGACCTGCTTGCGTCATCGTGATAAACGGTAAGTTAATCTCTGTTTCAGTAGATGAACTTAGCTCTTTTTTAGCATTCTCAGCTGCATCTTTCAAGCGTTGAAGTGCCATTTTATCGTTTTTAAGATCTACACCGTGAGTATTTTTGAACTCGCTGTTTAAATAATCAACGATTTTGTTGTCAAAGTCGTCACCGCCCAAAAATGCGTTACCGTCTGTTGAGAGAACCTCAAAAGTACCCTCGCTTATCTCTAAAACCGTAACATCGAATGTCCCGCCCCCCAAGTCGTAAACAAGTACATTCTCATCGCCTTTGCTCTCAAGTCCGTACGCAAGTGCAGAAGCAGTCGGCTCGTTGATGATACGAAGAACATTAAGACCCGCGATAGTTCCCGCATCTTTTGTAGCTTTTCTTTGTGCATCGTTGAAGTATGCAGGAACCGTAATAACCGCGTCAGTTACAGTAGAGCCTAAGTAAGCTTCTGCATCCTCTTTTAGTTTACTTAAAATCTTAGCCGAAATCTCTTGCGGAGTGTAAATCTTGCCCGCAACATCAACCGCAGCCATACCGTCTTTGTTTACTATATTGTAAGTTACTTTGTCGTGAGCGGCTTTTGCATTCTCTTCGCTCATCATAAGACCCATAATTCTCTTGATTGAAGAGATTGTTTTGTTCGGGTTTGTTATCGCTTGGCGTTTTGCAGGATCTCCTACTAAAACTTCACCTTTATCCGTAAATGCAACTACCGAAGGAGTCGTATTTTTACCCTCTTTATTCGGGATGATTTTTGCCTCACCGCCCTCATAAACAGCAACACATGAATTTGTCGTTCCTAAATCTATACCAATTACTTTTGACATCTTTTTTATCCTTAATTTGATTTTATTTCATAAAATAAAATGAAGGAAACCTCCATCTTATTTGTCGCAAAAGGAACAAGTCCCTTTTGCTTTCGCTAGCCGCTAAGGCACTAAAGTTTGACACTTTCGTGTTAGAATTTTTTGTTTTACAGAATTTCTATGTGTGAACGATTCTGCAACCGAAGGGTCAAAGCTTTAGCTTTGGGGTACCCACGGTGAAGCCTAAGAGAACATATAGAAATTCTGTAAAACTATATGAACAAATGTTAATTCGCCACAACGACCATTGCTTCGCGAAGCGGTCTCTCTTTATATTTATAACCTGTTTGGAAAGTTTGAACTATCTGTCCGCTCTCTACCGTGTCGCTCTCTACGCTTTGTATAGCGTTATGAATGTTCGGGTCAAAAGGCTCATCGTGAGAAACCATTTTTACGCCGTGCTTTTCCAAAGCGGTTGTGAGCTGCTTTAGAGTAAGCTCAATCCCCTCTTTTAATTTTTCTAAGTGTTCTACGGGGTCTGATACGCTTGCAGTCGATGAGAGAGCCATTTGAAGCGCATCCATAACGGGAATCATATCTTTGGCAAATTTCTCGTTTGAGTATTCGACCGCCGTATATTTCTCTCTCTCTAATCTTTTTTTGATGTTATCAAAATCAGCATGAACGCGAGCGTATTTGTCTTTTAGTTCAGCCATCTCGGCTTGTAAAAGATCAAACTCATTTTCAACGGCTACCGCTTCGGCTGCTGCATCATCTAGTTCAACTTTTTCAAGAGTTTCGCTTTGAACCTCTTCATTATTTTCTTTTGACATAGTTGTTAAATCACTCCTTTTCTAAAAAGATGACATAATTATACATATTGAGTGTAATAATGTCAAGGGCGAGTTGAATATTTTTTGTCAACTAACTTTAGTCCACTTGTATCAACTGTGCGGTTTACAAAAAAAATCATTAATATTGTATCATTATAGAAGAAGTTTTGATATCAAATGTAGCGGTAGAGGAGACGGTGTGAAGTATTTAGCTTGGATTGGCGGAATTTTATTAATATTTGCGGCAACTGTATATGGAGTTTTTTTTACGCCGATAGGCAATAGCTTGATAAAGCCGATGGTAGAGAACAAAATACGAGAGCAGACAAAATTAGAGAGTAAGCTTACCAAGTTTTCACTTGCTACAAGTAATTTTGAGATAGTTTTAGAGTTAAATAGCAACAACATCATAAAGATAAAAGGGGATTACTCTCTCTTTTCGCGAGCATTTGATTTTTCCTATGAAGTAGGTCTTCAAAAATTGGAGAGTTTGGAACCGTTTACTCTAACTGCGCTTAGAGGAACGCTTTACACAAACGGAACCGTAAAAGGCAACATGGCATTTATGAAAGTAGACGGCAAAAGCGATATCGGAGATAGTCATACGGCTTACTATGTTGAGCTGACCGATCTGAATCCGACTTCTATCATCGCAAAAATGAAAGATGCGAAACTCTCTTCTTTGCTTCATACGGCTGCAAAAAATCCATACGCAACGGCAGATATAGATTTGGAGATAAATTTTAAAAATATAAACCCGCATATGATGGATGGAGATATAGTTTTAAAGAGCAAAAACGGAAATATAGACCCGAAATATATGAAAAGCGATTTTAATGTAACTATACCGAAAACCTCTTTTTCTATGAACCTTGATGCAAAACTAAAAGGCGATAATGTAGATTATAATTATAATTTTGCTTCAAATCTATTTAAAATTGTCACTTCGGGCAGGGTAGTTCCAGAGCCGCTTAAAACCGATATAAAATATTCGCTGGATATCCAAGAGATAGAAGCATTAAAACCTATTATCGGTGCAGATATCAGAGGTGCATTGAAGCTTAAGGGAGAGGCAAAAGGAGATAAAGAGAGACTCACGGTAAGCGGTATAAGTGATTTGGCTTCATCAGATACGGTATTTGAGGCAGTTTTAAAAGATTTTGAACTTGCATCGCTTCGTGCCAAAATCGAAACTTTAAAGATAGAAAAACTGCTCTTTATGCTAAAACAACCGCACTATATGGATGGACTGCTTTTTATGAATGTGGAGATCGGCAATGCAAAAGATTTTACTCAAAACGGAGCTGCTCTTAACGGGCAAGTTGCCAATGCAAGGTTTGAAAAAAATCAAATTTTTGATGGTGTAAAAGAGTTTGCAAAAGTTGATATGTACAAAGAACTTTTTAACGGCGATATAAATGCAAAAGTATATAAAGACAATATCTTAGCCTCGCTTAACCTCCGCTCTGCAGAGGCTTCTATAAAGATAAAAGAGGCTAAAATCAACACAAAAACCAAGCAGATAGATAGCGATATAACTCTCCAAGCAAAGAAAAATGTCTTAAGTGCAGCTCTAAATGGAGATATAGATGCCCCGCGAGTATCGATAAATTTGGAAGAGTTTATGAAAACAGAAGCAGGAAAAGAAGTTCAAGAGAAGATAAATAAAGAGGTAGACAAGCTCTTACAAAAGCTCTTGAAGTAGTTATCTAAAGAGCTCTTCTTTCTCAATAAGCATAGCTTTTGGAGGGGAGATATAAAACCCTTGCATAAAGTCTACATTTAACTCAACCAACTTGTCAAAAACATTTTTTGAGTGGACAAACTCTGCGACTGTTTGCATATTGCTCTGCGAAGCAAAGTGTATGATGCTCTTTGCAACTTTGTAATCTTTGATGTTTTTATCAATATTTTTGATTAATGAGCCGTCTATTTTAAGATAGTTTGCCTCTATGTCGATGATAGTCTTGAAGTTTGAGTAGCCGCTTCCAAAGTCGTCGATAGATACTTTTGCTCCAAGAGAGTGAAGCAGATTTGTTTTGGCTTTAAATAGTTCTACATCATCTATCTCATCACTCTCAAGTATCTCAAATGTAATTTTATGTGCCAACTCAGGATTGCTTTTGAGATGCTTGATAATCGTCTCTTCAATGTCGGAATTTGTAAGGTCTGAAAAATTTATATTTACGCTGATATTTTTTTTGCTCTCTTTTAGTTTATCAAAAACGATTTGCAAAATTCTTTGAGTAAGTTTATAGTGCATATTCGTCCCTTTTATCTGAGGCAAAAACTCAAAAGGGGTGACGACCCTGCCATCGGCTGTTATTATTCTAACGAGTGCTTCATACTTGTAAATCTCACATTTTTTATAGTCATATATCGGTTGATAGTAGCATGCAACTCTATCTTCATCAAGCGCCTCTTTTACAAAACTTATATCTTTTGAGCTCTCGTTTTTTTCGGAGAGTGATTTTTCATCATAAACCTCTATCCTGTTTCTTCCGTTTTTCTTTGCATTGTAAAGCATTTTATCCGCTATTTTAATAGCTTCGTGCAGATTTTTTTCTAAAGCAGGATGTTTATGCAGACCGATGGAGACGCTTAAGCCGATTTCATTACCCTCATAAAAATAGTTTCTTGAAGAGATGCTATCTTTGATTCTTTCGCATACTTGTAGTGCGGAGCCGCTTCTGTTGTGGATAAAGAGTAAAAACTCCTCTCCGCCGTATCTGACTAGTATATCGCTTGCTCTAATGGAAGCTTTAAATATTTTACTGGCTTGGACAAGTATAAAATCTCCTGCTTGATGCCCGTAAATATCGTTTATGGTTTTAAACTTGTCAAGGTCTAACATCGCAATGCTGTAGTTATTTAGATTTATAACATTTTGCAGTTCTTCTAGGTAGTTTCGATTGAATGTATTTGTAAGCGGGTCCGTAAATACTCTTTTTCTTGTGGCAAAATAGTGAAAAAGCTGCATAGCTATCATAGCCATAAAGAGGACTACGACAAGTATCAAAATAATAAAAAATTTCTCCAAAGGTTTAATCGACTGCAGGATAATATCTTGGATTTTAGTCGTTATATCGACGCTGAAAAGTGCTGCTACTTCATCGTTGATTATGATTGGATAAAGCAGAGTTATATAGAGATTTTCCACATCTTTTTGTTTTAAAACCATGGGTTTTTTAGTACTGTATATATCAAAATACTCATTTCGATCAACATCAAATTTTTGGTAAAAACTCGCTTTGTCCGTTTTTGAAGCATCTAGGATAAATCTAAATTTATTTTTCTCGTCTTTATAGAGTATATAGGCATATTTTATATTTGCCGTAATAACCAAAGAGATAATCTCTTCATATTTCTTTGCGTTTTCTTCATTCATAAACGCATTTAGCAGCTCATCGGAATTTCTGATATCCAAGGATGTCGTAAAATTTCTCTGTACGGCATTTAGTATGGTTGAGATCTGCTCTATCTGATTTTTTTCGATGCGGCTGTAAACATCCTCTTTGGTTATTTTTATATGGTGGTAGATATATACAAAAAATACACCTAAAATAAGAAGAAGAAAAAAGATAAAGAAATCTTTGCCTTTTACCATATCTTATCCTCGATATAATCATCCAATTTATCTGAGATAGTTATTGACTGGGCTTTTGCTCTAGGCGCAATTATAACGATATTGGGTCTGCCTTTTTTCCAAAAAATGGCACCGAAGCTTTGCGGAACTTCTTTTAAAAGAGCGTAGTCAAGTACAAAAATAGCCTTATTGTCGCATAAATGCTCCATATTTTTTTTATTTTCCAAGATAAGAAGTGTAGCATCTTTGCAATTTTCAGTTGTTGTTAAAGAGCCTTTTTTGTTAAATGCTTCAATCAACCCTTTATCGTCAGACCAGATGATAAGCTCTTTTTTCATAGAGATATTGGCAAATATTTTTTCTAGTATCTCAGCTTTTGCAGTATGCGTATGATCGGATGCAAAAGCAAAAACGATTAAAAATAATAGCCCGATTGCCGCTCTCATCTAAAAAGTATACTCCATTGTAAATATAACCCTTCTATCATAAGGGGCTATTTTTAGTCCGTTCATACCGATTTGACTTGCTCTATCAAAGAGATTTTCACCTTTTAGTTTTAGATCAAGTTTTTTACTGTAGTGATAAATTGCTCCGGCAGTATAATCAACGCCCGTGTTTATCTTTTGATTATATACCCCGACATACGAAGATCTATATATAAGCTCATTGTAGATATCAAATTTATTGACTCTATTGTATAACTGAAAGAGTGCGCCATTATCCGGACTGTATTTTGAACCTTCTTTGTATGTTCTAAAATACTCTGCTATGACTTTATTGTCTGCATCAAATCTATAAGTAGCATTTGCATAATATTGTCCAAATGTATTACTATCAGGATTGGTTACATATGTTTTGCTAATCGGGTCAAAACTAATACTATCTTTTGATTCTGTGCCTCCGCCTCCAACGGTGAGTGTTAAATTGTCTATTTTTTGTTCTACTTCTATTTTAGCGATAATACTCTTTGCACTCTTTAAATTTGGATTTGTAAAATATAAAGGAGAGAATGTAGTTTCTGCAAAAAGCGGATAAAAATAACCTTTTTGTATAAATGCTCTTAGTGATGTAGTATCGCTTAAATTGCTTAAATAACCGACTCTTAAAATATTTTCTGTTGAAGAGGGTGTTTGATGATTGTCATAGTGATCTATTTTAGCACCAAGTGTTAAGGTGTTGTTACTATTTATACTGTACTCGTCTTCAAAATAAAACATATAAATATTTAAATCTTTTGGACCGATAACTAAATCTTTGTTCACACCGTTACTCTTTAGCTCATCAAGAAAAAAACTTCTTACTTTTAATTGAGTACCGAATAATAAATCATGGTCATTATATTTAAGACGCTTTTCTAAAATTGCGTTGTAAGTTTGTGAACCATTTTTTGCTTCTAGCAGGTTTGATATA
>CAYHRD010000072.1:0-9650 GCA_964358925.1 uncultured Sulfurimonas sp. | reverse complement strand
TTTGAGTAGGCATCATCTAAAAATATAATCTTAGCACCCATCTCTTTAGCTTTTAAAATACCTTTTTTTCTATCTTCGCTAACTATAACGATTGCATGCGGAAGTTTGTGTGCATATATCATAGCCTCATCACCGCTAATACCTACATCGACTAATATTTTTTCTCCGTCACTTACCATAAAAAGTCCGCGACTCTCTCGAGCGTATCCGCGAAGAACTACCGCCGCATCTTCATATCTTGATGCAAGAGCGGTTACTAGCGGAGTTTTACCGCTTCCCCCGACACTAAGATTTCCGATGCTAATGATATCAACACCGAAATCCTGCGGTTTTTTGCTTTTAAATCGCATATACATAATAAAACAGTAGATAAAGCTAAGAGGCAGAAGCAAAAGAGAGATGATTTTTTGAACAAAATTTGGGTTGTAAAAATACTCTTCAACCCAAAAGACTACCATCTTACGCATTAACGAACAAGTCCATCAATGCTACGCTAGCCGCTTTGGCACTGAAGCTAGCCGCATAAAGCGGCAGATTATCTAACATAAACTTATACTCGAGTCGATGCTACGGATTTGATTTTATCTATAACGAACTGCACTTCTTTATCTTGCATTCTAGGATAAATCGGAAGCGACATTACCTGCTGATATGTTGTAAGCGCAACCGGAAAATTATTTACTTTTAGCGAATATTTGTGTTTATAGTACGATAAAAAGTGAAGAGGTATATAGTGAACTCCAACCTCAACACCCTGTTTTTTTAGCTCCAATGCAAAAGAATCTCTATTTTTATCTACTTTTATAATATAAAGAGAGTACGGATGTTCATCGCTAATCGGCTTAGGTATAGTTATGTGGTTTACTCCTGCAAGAGCTTTATTGTACATCTCGGCTATCTCTTTTACTCTTACAAGATTGTTATCCTGCTCTTTAATCTGAGCTCTAATGTATGCCGCATCCAACTGACTCATAGAATAATCAAACCCTATATCGACTACATCATATATATACTCCAAAGAGTCTTCGTCTCTCTTCATTCCGTGTGAGCTTAAAAGTTTTGCACGCTCCATAATCTCTTGTGAGTTTGAAACAATCATACCGCCGTTACAAACATCTTTTTTCAGATGAGACGAGAAGTTAAAACATGTAATATCCGCTCCAGTTGAGCCTATTTTGTCGCCTTTATATGTAGCTCCTAATGCTTCACTTGCATCTTCTACGATTTTTACATCATAAATAGTCGCCATTCTGTAAAGTCTATCCAAGTCAACACACTGTCCGGCTATATGCGTAACAATAACGGCTTTTAGTTTTTTAGCTCTGTTATCTTCTAGATATGCCTCTAGTTTATCAAGATTGATATTGTAAGTTTGCGAATCTATATCTATAAAAACAGGTTCGGCATCAAAGTGACGCACGACTTCGGGAACATTCGGATGTGCATTTACGGAACAAACTACTTTATCACCGCGTTTTAAATCAAGCGCTAACATCGCTAAATGAAGCGCCGATGTTCCATGTGAAGTAGCTTGTGCATACTCTGCACCGATATATGCTGCAAACTCCCCTTCTAGCTCTGCTACCTGATTTATCTCTTCACCGTCTAAAACATCACTAACATTTGAGTGTGCCTCTCTACTACTTTCATATTTACAAAATGCAATTTTCATATTTTACTCCTTATAGTGTTATATCTCTTGGATAGTTAAAATCGTGGTTTATAGTTCTTGAGGTCAGTTTTGCGATAAGCGGCATTTTCCTCTTAAACTGATTGCGAAAAATTCGCTCTATAATCATATCCAGCATATCTTTATCGCATCCTCTTTTAATTATCTCTTCTTTAGTGAATCTTTCTTCAACATAAAGCTTAAGTGCTTCATCCAGCAGGGCATAACTATACCCCAAATCAGCCTCATCGCTCTGTCCATGCCATAAATCGGCAGAAGGAGCTTTTTTTATAATAGCTTTTGAGACACCCAAATACTCAGCCAACTCGTAAATTTCACTCTTGTATAAATCGCCTATCGGGTTTAACGCACTCGCCAAATCCCCATAAAGCGTTCCGTAGCCGAGCATCAACTCGCTTTTATTGCTGGTACCCAAAACCAAAGCTCTCTGTTTTGCCGAGATGTCAAAAATAGTAGCCATTCTAAGTCGTGCAGAGATATTTCCGCGTCTAAGATTATCCATATCGGGATTTAACTCTTCATAAGCTCTTAGCATCGGTTCAATCGAAGCCGTAATGACATTTAGTCCAAAATCACGGCAAAGCTCATCGGCATCATCAAGGGAGCTTTGCGAAGAGTAGTGCGAGGGCATTTTTACGCATAAGAGATTGTCTTTAAACACTCTATGAGCAAGCACGGCTACAACGGCAGAATCAATCCCGCCGCTCAAACCAAGCACAACATTGCCCAATCCTGTTTTGCGAACTTCATCATTTAAAAAATAGCACAAATATTCTGTTATTTGCTCATACTTGTTCATCACAAACCTTTGAGAAACTTCAAAGTGCCCAAGGGCATAAGAAAAATTATTATATCAAATTTTGGTAACCAATGTTATAATTTTACGAAAAAGAGTATTACATATGAATATAAAAGTAAAACCTATGGGTGAGTATCAAACAAACTGCTACATAGTAACGATTGAGGGTAAAGATTTTATAATTGATCCGGGTATCGGTGCTACAAAATGGGTTATTGATAATGTTACAAATCCTGTTGCAATTTTAAATACACACGGTCATTTTGACCATGTTTGGAGCAATGCCGAATTACAAGAGAAATTGAAAATTCCACTATACACCCCTAAAGAAGACACTATGTTACTCTCAAGCAGCGCATGGATGCCTGATTTGCCGCCGTCAAAACCTGATGTAGAAGTAGAACCGAATCAAGAGCTTGATTTTGACGGAGTTAAAGTTAAATTTACCCATTTTCCCGGACACACTCCAGGATGTTCAACGATAGAGATTAAAGATGCAATGTTTAGCGGTGATTTTATTTTTGAACGCTCCATAGGGCGCACAGATTTTCCATACTCTTCTCCAAGCCAGATGAGAGAGTCTCTTGAGCGATTTAAAAAAATTCCATACGATAAGACTATATATCCGGGACACGGAGGAACTACGACTATCAGAGGGGAGCAGCAGTATAGCGATTATTGGATAGGAAATCTTTAAGATTACCTATTCATCGTCATCTTCCGTATCCGTCAATCTTAATTTTAAAACATGTCTATCGGTTACAACAGTTTTAAACTCACCCTCAAAGACTTTTATCTCTAAAACATGCCCCGTTACATGAACATTTCTTTTTCTACCCTCTTTATGACGGACTTTAGCGATAAATTTTACTATATCCCCAAATTTTACGGGTGATAAGAACTGACAATCACTTGCCACTAAAACAACATTTTTTTCATTCACGGCAGCCATAGCGGCATAATCGGCGGCACTAAAAATAAATCCGCTGTGTACCAGATTTTTAGAATCGGCAACCATATCATGATTTGTTACCAATTTTAATTCTATATACCCTGTTTCTAGTTTCTCTATCTCTCCGCATAAATCTTGATTTATTCTCTCATGAGTTTTTAATATAATATCATCTTTGCTTTTATATCCATCTATATCTAACTCTTCATCATCTTCAAAAAGATTTTCCGCATTACTCATTATCTCTTATCCTTAATCAATTTTACATATACTCTAGCGGGTGCCGGATAACCTTCAACCGTCTTGGTATTGTCGTTTTTATCTAAAAAATCCTCTAGCGACTGCCCTTCTATCCAAGAAGTTTTTCTTTGCTCATTACTATTTGTAGCAGAAGTTTCTAAAACCTCAAAACTATCAAATCCTGCTCTTAAACACCAGTTTTTCAAAGCTTTTATAGTCGGTACAAAATAGATATTTGGTATCTTTGAGTATGATGACTCCGGACACAAACACATCTCATTATCACCCTCAATATAAAAAGTGTCCAATATTACTTCGCCCACATTGTCAAGCCCCTTATAAAGAGATTTTAACATTCCGACAGGGTCGCTTCTATGATAAAGAACCCCCAAACAAAAGATGGTATCAAACTTTTCCTCATAAAATTCCAAATGCTCAACACCCAAAAGCTCATAAACAATATCGCTCTTTACAAAATGATTTATAAAATCAAATTGTGTTTTATATAATGGCGACGGATCAAAACCGACTAATAGTTTTGGCGAATCTTCTTGCATTCTAAAAAGATAATATCCATTGTTACACCCTATATCGGCAACTCTTTTATCTTTTAAATTAAAATGTTTTCGCAAGAGGTTGTATTTTATATTGCTCCTCCATTCGGAGTCTATATATGTGTCAAAAAGCTTAAACGGACCTTTTCTCCACGGCATCATCATTCTAGCTACACTCTCTACATATAAAGGGTCATTAATCTCCCCACTAATAGTAACGGCATCATCGAGTTCAACTTTCCAAGAGCCGTCTTGCAAACTATCTAAAGCCTCTCTAAGTGGAGCTATATTTTTCCACTTCATCCATTTCAATCGCTCTTGTCTTAACTCTTCTATATTCATTTTAATCACTACAATATATTAATTTTATTATAATTGTATCCTAAAAATATGCAGGACTAAAAATGAGATTAGAAAAAAAAGCAACCATTGTCTCTACATCTGTGGCTACACTGCTTGTTATTATGAAAATGACGGTTGGAATCTTAAGCGGTTCTATCGCTGTTTTAGCATCTGCAATCGACTCTTTGCTTGATTTAACAGTCTCTCTTTTTAACTATTTTGCACTGCATAATGCAGAAAAAGATCCTGATGGCGATTTTAACTATGGACGAAGTAAAATTGAGCCTCTTGCAGCAGTTATAGAAGGCACTATAATATCGCTCTCGGCACTTTTTATACTTTATGAAGCACTTGTGAAAATAGCCCATCCGCGAGAGATGGAATTTATGGGTGTATCTATTCTTGTAATGTTAGCTTCTATATTAATCACATCTATACTGGTTCTGTTCCTAAATAAAGTTGCTAAAAAAACAGGTAATATGGTCATTAAAGCTGATGCACTCCACTATAAAACCGATATCTTTTCAAACGGTGCAGTTCTTTTAGCGCTTGGTCTTGTTTTATTAACCAATGAAGAGTTAATTGATTCAATTCTTGGAGTCGGTATCGGAATATATATGATTTACTCAGCAATGCCTATTATTAAAGAGGGTATACTGATGCTTCTTGATGCCGCACTCTGTGAAAGTGGCATTAAAAAAATTATAGATGTTATTGAGAGTCAAAAAGAGACGACAAACTATCATCATCTACAAACAAGAGAGTCAGGCTCACATATTTTCATATCCGTACATATTGTTTTTAATGTCAGCATATCACTATATGACGCACATCTGATTTCGGACAAACTAGAGATAAAATTAAAACAACTTTTTGAATATAAAAAAGTGCATGTACTGATACATATGGATCCCTATGATGATTCAGAGATAAACGATATTGAGGATTTGTAAAGAATGAAAATAATAATAAACGGCGAAACAAAAGAGTTTAACGAAAATATTACCGTTGAGCATCTTTTAGAAGAGTTGGGTTTAACAGGCAAAGTAATGGCAGCAGCCGTAAATATGGAAATAGTTAAGCAAGGAGAATGGACAACTTACTCTTTAAAAGAGATGGACAAACTAGAATTATTAGATTTTGTCGGCGGTGGCTGATTCTATAGCCACTACTGCTATCGCATAATCACCGTCATGGGCAATAGAAAGACTTGAATCTAAAATATTAAAATTATTTAAAAGTTTCTCTGATAGTTTCAGTCGAGGTGCGCCATTTTTTGTTTTGTATATAACTATATCATGGAAACTGCACTCTGAACCGATACCGACACCCAGAGCTTTTGAGCAAGCCTCTTTTGCCGCCCAAAATCCGGAAGCTGTTTTGTAGTTTTTAACGAGCAGTACTTCATCTTTAGATAAGAATCTATAAAGGGCTCTATCTCCGAATCGCTCCATAAAACGACTCATACGAGATGTTTTTATAAGGTCTATACCAATCATTTACTGTATAACAAACTCTGTAAAATAGATACCTTTTACGCTTCCATCAGCAAGCATAGAGTTTAAAACTTCAACGATTTGTTCAGTTACTTTTTGTTTGCCTTTGGCAGAAGATATCTCTTCTAAAGTCTTAGATGTTAAAATTCTAATAATTCTGTCTCTTATAACTGCAGTTTTTTTATCAAGTTCTATACTTAACTCAGGACCCTTTAATTCTAATGAAACGGTAGCCTTAAGATAACGGCGCCCCGCATCACTTTTTAAGTTAACGGTAAAGGTGTCCAATGGATATAAAACCCCAATTTCACTTAACTTTCTTGAAGCAACTTCATCTCCATCGCCTTTAGCTTTTGCCGGCGCAGGTGCAGGTGTATGTGCCGCAGGAGCAGGTACGGCTTTTTCGTGAGTCTGAGGAGCACCATGTTCTTTTTCATCTCCATTCAACAAAAGGAATGTGACTATTGCACCACCAATGATTATTAACAGCAAAATAACAATGATAATTATCATCAATGTATTACCGGATTTTTTCTTATCTGCTCCAGCTTCTTCTTTAGTCTCTTTCTCAGACATAATTCTTCCTTGATTTTGGTTTTAAATTTATAGGTACTGTTTTGTAATAATCAATCAGAAACTGTTATATTTAAAGCTTTTATAATCTCTTCAAATATATCACCTGCTTCGCGTTCAACATCATCATGATACTCTATAACGGCGACATCTTTCGTACTAGACAAGTTACAAGTATACATTTCCGGTTGTATATTATATTTAGAAATAATTTTATCAATAGTGGAACAGACCAATTCAGCCTCCTCTTTTCCCTCATACGCTATTGATAATTTAACAAATTTCTCTTCACTTCTTACTTTGGCATCCATATATCGGTTTCCTTTAAAAATATTTAAGTACGGCGATTATACTATTAATACAATAAAAGAGGTTTGAATGTCTCAAAAATCAGTACCACTCTAAAAGTTTTGTAACTTCATCTACTACAAATATTTTAATAGCCGATTTTTCTAACGGTTTTTTTGAAACAAGCGCTTTTGAAATATTTTGCATACTAGCTTCTTTAAGCCTTGCATCCATTCCAAAAACTTCCCTTACATCTCCTACAAGCGAAACTTCACCTATAAAAACAGTCTGTTTTGATATAGCACGATTGCGAAAACTGCTTATAATTGCCGCTAAAACAGCTAAATCGGCAGATGTTTCACTTATTTTAATTCCTCCGGTAATATTAATAAATACATCATATCCGGATAAAGGAATTTCAAGTTTTCTCTCTAAGAGTGCCAAGAGCATATTTAATCTATTTGTATCAAATCCCGTTGCTTGTCTTTTTGAGTTTGCCGTATGAGATTCTGAGACAAGTGCCTGAACTTCTAGTATTATCGGGCGAGAACCTTCCATAATTACGGTCAAAGCCGAGCCTGATTGTTCCGAATTACGGTTAAAAAATCTTGATGCGACATCGGTTGCAGATACCAAACCATCATTTCGCATCTCAAAAACGCCTATCTCGCTTGTAGGTCCGAAACGATTTTTAAAACCTCTAAGTATTCTAAGTTCTTGCGAAGAGTCGCCCTCAAAATACAAAACGGTGTCTACCATATGTTCCAAAACCCTTGGACCCGCGATTGAACCCTCTTTTGTGATATGCCCTATGATAAAAATAGCAATGTTTCTCTCTTTGGCAATTCTCATAAGTTCAAAAGTTATCTGTCTTACTTGAGTTACGGAACCGGGAGCCGATGAGATATTTTCAGAGTATAGCGTTTGAATAGAGTCTATAATTATAAAATCATAATCTCTATGTTCAAGTTCAATAACAACCTGCTCCAATCTTATTTCGCTAAGCAGATAGAGCGAATCTTGATTTGATTTGAGCCTGTTTGCACGAAGTTTTATCTGCGAGCTTGACTCTTCACCGCTTACATAAAGGACATTTTTAGCACTTGAAGCTATATCTCCGCCGACTTTTAAAAGCAGAGTTGATTTTCCTACACCCGGACTTCCACCGATTAGAGTCAGTGAACCGGGAACCACTCCGCCGCCAAGCACCATATCTAACTCTATATTTCCGGAACTAAATCTAAAAATTTCTTCCTCTTTTATATCATTAATACTTTGTGCTTTTGCCGGTGTTGCTGAAGTTGATTTTATCTGTTTCGAAACTTCCTGCTGATGCTCGTTTAACTCGACAAAAGAGTCCCACGCTCCGCAATTTGTACACTTCCCCATCCATCTTGGAGTCGTTAATCCGCAGTGTTGGCACTCAAAAAGAATCTTTTTTTTGGACATATTTTTAACCTCTTAAAAGGATTTGAGAAATTATACACATTATGGCGTTAGAGAAGTTAAAAATATGGCAAATTGTCATATTTAGCGTAATGGTTTTGTAATATTTGGCATATAAAATTTGAAACCTAAAGACTAAACAAAGGTTATTATAATGAACAAACTCTCCGTAAAAGCGCAAATCATATTGCTAATAATGTTATCTTTAACACTCCTAGCAGTCATTACTACTTATATATCAACAACAAAAAGCAAAGGCGCTTTAGTAAACGATAGCTACGCCAACCTAACCACTGCTAGAGATATGAAAAAAAATCAGATTGAAAATTTTTTTAAAAATAGTATAAGAGATATTGATGTTTTGACAAATAGCGAAAATCTTCAAAATATTACATGGGATCTTTTGACTGTTTATGACAATCTAAATGTTAAAGAAAATGAACCGTTTCCCACAAACGACTCATCCGCAAAAGAGGAAAGATTGCCGCATGAGGTATATTTTCAAAAATATTTAAAAGAGTATGGATATAGCGATATATATATTATTGCCGCAAAATACGGTCATGTAATGTACAGCGGAGCAAAAAAATCCGACTACGGCGCAAATCTTACCTACGGTTCGCTAAAAGATAGCGGACTTGGCGATATTTATAGAAAAACTTTACAAAATAATCGCCCGACATTTGTAGATATGAGACCGTATGAAGTAGATAACGATTCTCCCGTTATGTTTATCGGAGCACCTATTGTAGTAAATGCCGAAGTTAAAGCCGTATTGATTTTTAAAATAGATAATATGTCGATTAAAAATATAATGCAATATCGCCAAGGCTACAAAGAGTCGCAGGAGGATTATCTTGTAGGAGGGGACAAGCTTATGAGAAGCGATAGTTATCTTGATGCTATAAATCACTCACTAGAAGCCTCATTTTCAAACCCCTCAAAAGGTTCGGTAGATACGGAAGCTTTTCGTGAAGCTGCAATAGGCAAAAGTAATACAAAAATAGTTGTAGATTATAACGGTAATCCCGTATTGTCATCATTTTGCACGGTAAATATCGGTGAAGATTTTAAATGGGTTATTCTCTCTGAAATAGATGAATCTGAACTTCTTAAAGTCCCAAATAACATCAGAAATACTTTAACCATAAACTCTTTTATTATACTTTTTATTATAATCGCTTTATTTATATTGCTAATAAACAAAACCGTGATTAAACCCATAGAAAATTTTAAAAACACCCTGCTGACTATCAGTACAAACCATGAT
>CAYHRD010000071.1:0-9750 GCA_964358925.1 uncultured Sulfurimonas sp. | reverse complement strand
AAACAAGCTATTTATGAAAATGAGGGTTTATTAAACAAAATTGAAGAGGTTTCTAGACTATGTGTAGATATATATAGAGCTTCAAAAAAAACTATACTTGCGGGCAATGGCGGCAGTGCGGCTGATGCGCAGCATATAGCAGCCGAACTTGTAGGCAGATACGGGTTTGATAGACCATCTATTCCGTCTCTTGCATTAACTACGGACACATCGTGTTTAACGGCAATCGGAAATGATTATGGGTATGATAAAGTATTTTCAAGACAATTAGAAGGTATGGGTCAAAGCGGAGATGTTTTTATCGGAATATCAACTTCTGGGAATTCAAAAAATATAATCAATGCATTTGAAGTTGCAAAGCAAAAAGGTATAAAGACAGTTGCTTTAGTCGGTCGTGACGGTGGAGAAATGGCTAAGATGGCTGATATTGCTCTAATCGTTCCGTCTGAATCTACTCCGAGAATTCAAGAGTCTCATATACTTATAGGTCATATAATCTGCGACATTATAGAAAAAGAGATATTTGGCGACGGTGTTAATTAATAGCTGATGAATAGAGCGCTTTTTTTAGACCGTGACGGTGTTGTTAATGTCGAGATAAACTATCTTTATAAAATTGAAGATTTTGAGTTTGTAGATGGAATATTGAATCTTTGCAAATATTATCAAGATAAGGGTTACATTATTATTATCGTAACAAATCAATCCGGTATTGATAGGGGTTATTATAGTGAGTCTGATTTTAATTTTTTGACTTCATGGATGACTAAAGAGTTTGCAAAATATGGGATTGAGATAAAAAAAGTCTATTATTGCCCTCATCATCCTGATATCTCTCTGTCATGTAATTGCAGAAAACCAAGTCCCGGTATGATACTAGAAGCCCAAAAAGAGTACGATATTGATCTGAAAAATTCTATTTTAGTCGGTGATAAAGAGAGTGATATAGAAGCGGCACTAAGTGCCGGAATAATAGAGACTTATCTTTTTGATGAGAAAAAAATTTACAAAGAATCAAAAGCGTCAAAAATTGTTTCAAAATTGGAGGAGATTTACAATGTTAATATTAAATAGCGGCGGAACTTTTAATAAGCAATACAATCCGTTAAACGGAGAACTTGAAGTTCCATATAATAATTTTGCTATAGAGAGAATCTTGCAAAGTGTAGAGTCTAAGTATGATGTGGCGGGCGTTATCTATAAAGATAGTTTGGATATGACTATGAGTGATAGAAAAATGCTTGCAAATATTATAATGGAATCAAAAGACGACACATTTGTAATCGTGCATGGGACGGACACTATGCATTTAAGTGCAGAGTTTTTATCCGAAATTTTTGAGGATAGAAAAATCGTTTTTGTCGGTGCTATGAAGCCATTTGAAATAGATAGTGTCGAAGCGAGTTTAAATCTCGGTATGGCAATCGGGTTTGCAAAAGCAGTAGAAAAGGTCGGGGTTTATATCTGTATGAGCGGCTATATTGAACCATGGGACAAGATACGAAAAAATACAAAATTTGGAAAATTTGAAGTTGTCTCATAAGGTTTCTTGTTCTCATTGTCATTTAGACTTTAATCCTTCGGTAATGATAAAGGATGGAGAACATCACTTTTGTTGCAGCGGCTGTCAGAATGTATTTCACCTGCTTTGCGATGAAAATCTTGATAGTTTTTATGAAAAAAGTAAAAATCAACCACTCTCTCCGCCGTCTGAAAATTTTGAAGACTCTTCAATCTTTGATACACCATCTTTTCATAATAAATTTGTTAAAGTAAATAGTGACGGATTTTGTGAAGTCTCTCTCATTATAGAGGGGATTCACTGTTCGGCTTGCGTGTGGCTTAATGAAAAAGCACTCCATAAGATGGACGGCGTCATAGAAGCAAACATAAATTTTACAAATAACAAAGCAACAATTGTATGGGCAGGTGATGTCGTTAAATTATCGGCAATAATAGATATGATACGCTCCATCGGTTACAATGCTTTTGCGTATGACTCATCGGCGCAAGAGATACATGCAAATAGAGAAAGAAAAGCATACTACTTAAAAATGGCGGTTGCAATATTTGCATCAATGAATATTATGTGGATTGCGGTTGCGCAGTATGCAGGATATTTTAGTGGGATTACTCAAGATGTAAAGACGATACTAAATATTGCAGAGGGTATACTCGCAACGCCTGTACTTTTTTATAGCGGTTGGGTCTTTTTTAGAGGTGCATATTACGGTTTAAAGACAAAAGTCGTAAATATGGATTTGCTTGTAGCAACAGGGGCTTTACTTACTTATCTATATTCAATTTATATAACTGTTTTAGGGCGGGGAGAAGCTTATTTTGACTCTGTAAGTATGATTATTACATTTGTTTTAATCGGTAAATTTTTAGAGGTTTTAAGTAAAAAAAGCGCTGCGGATGTGCTTGATAAAATAACAAAAAATATACCTACGGATGTTAAAATTATTAAACAAAATAGCATCGTAATATGTAAATTGGATGATGTTATGATTGGGGATATAATAGTAGTATCTTCGGGAGAGAGAGTTTTGCTTGACGGTGAGATAGTTATGGGAAGCGGCTCTTTTGATGAGTCTAGTTTAACGGGGGAGAGCGAACCCGTATATAAAAGTATCGGTATGAATGTTATTAGCGGTACTACAAGTATAGATGCAGATGTGCATTTTAGAGCAACTAAAGATTTCAAACACTCAACGCTTTCAAATATTGTTACCCTTTTAGAGTCTGCTATAAATAAAAAACCAAAAATTCAGTTGATGGCAAATAGATTGTCCGAACATTTTTCAGCTGTTATTTTATCACTCTCGTTTATAACATTTATTGTATGGTGGATATATTCAAATAGTTTTGAGACATCTTTTATGGCTAGCGTATCTGTAATTATAATAGCTTGTCCCTGTGCTTTGGCCCTTGCTACGCCTGTCGCAACTTTAGTTGGACTTGGTTTAGGGGCTTCAAGAGGTATTCTTTTTAAAGAAGCGGCGGGGCTAGAGAGTATGGCAAAAGCGGATACTCTAGTTTTGGACAAAACGGGGACTGTTACGGTGGGAAAACCTGAAGTAATTAGTGAAAGTATCTATAAAGATTTTGATAAAAAATTGCTCTACTCTCTTGTTAAATCATCAAATCATCCGGTTGCAAAAGGGATTGCAAAGTATATTAAAGAGCAGGATGAAAAGATAGATGAGGTTGTTTTTGATGAGTATATGCAAATTCCGGCAAAAGGGATAAGAGCAAAATACAAAGGTGTAGAACTTTTAGGCGGAAATTTAAAATTATTGCAAGAAAACAGTCTAAATATAGAAGTTTCGACAAAAGAGACATCGTTTTATTTTGTAGTAGATAATGAAGTTGTAGCAATGTATGAACTTAGAGATAAGATAAAAGATGGTATCTTGGAGTTAATGGAAAATATGCTTCAACATAATATAGCCGTAGTGCTTTTAAGCGGAGATCACGAAAATATCACTAAAAAAGTGGCTCTTGAAGTCGGAATAAAGAATTTTATGTTTGAACAAACACCGCAAAATAAAGCTGAATTTATAGAAAAACTGCACTCTGAAGGTAATAAAGTGGTTATGGTCGGAGACGGCGTAAATGATATCTTGGCACTTGCATCAGCCGATATAGCGATTGCTATGGGCAGCGGAAGCGATATAGCGGTTGAAGTCGGAGATGTTGTTTTGCTTGATGATTCTCTAAAATCGCTAAGTGATGCTTTTAAAATTAGCCGCACGACATTTGGATTGATTAAACAAAATCTTTTTATATCGTTAGTATATAATGCGTTAACGGTTCCTTTGGCAATGGCAGGATATGTTATACCTCTTTTTGCGGCGATTTCTATGTCACTGAGTTCGCTGTTAGTTGTCGGTAATTCTATACGAATTCGCCATAAATGGATGAGGAGTTAAAATGGATAATTGGGTGATTGCTATGATGCTTGGTGTCTCTATATTTCTAGGGGCAATTGCACTTTTTGCATTTTTATGGGCTGTAAAAAACGGTCAGTTTGATGATGAAGAGAAGTTTTTAAACGGTGCAAAATTTGACGGTGAAGATGAATTAAATGATGCCGTTAAACGAGAAGAAAAAAAAGAGAGTTTAAAGAAAAAGTATAAACCGGAATAAATTTATGGAGTTAGGATAAATTGCCCTACAAGGGCAATTTAGGTAAATTATTTACCGATAGTTTGAGCAAACGCGTCTAAATCAGCATCGCTGTATTTAGAAACTTGACCAGCCATAAGACCTTTCATTGGTCCGCCGTAAGTTCCAGCTTTGTAACCTTTAAGTGCAGTAGCGATTTCAGCATGAGTCATTGTAGCAACATTTTTAGATTTACCTAGAGCCGGCTTAGTCCAGTCAGCACCGTGACAACCTAAACATGCACCAGCCTCTACACCAGCCATTAAAGCAGTAGTTGCAGTTAAAGCAACGATTGATAAAACGATTTTTTTCATAATATTCTCCTTGAATTTTTTTAATTTCGGGCAAATTATAGTGATTTTACTCTTAAATAGATGTTAATGGAGTATCTGTTATCATTTTGTTAAAGTTATTAGTGTACATAAGGTAACAAATAAATATAATGGGTAGTTAAGCAGATGAAATATATAGAAAATAGTTTAAAAAACAAGACAATTTTGATTACGGGCGGGGCAGGATTTATAGGTTCAAATCTGGCATTTTACTTTCAAGAAAACCATCCTGAAGCCAGAGTCATCGTACTTGACAGTTTTAGAAGCACCGAGTTGTTATCTAACGGAAATCTTAAAAGTTTCGGGCATTTTAAAAATTTAATAGGTTTTCGCGGAGAGGTAATAAGCGGTGATATAAATGATAGAGATTTACTGCTAAATTTGGAGACAAACTATAAATTTGACTATATTTTTCATGAAGCAGCTATTTCTGACACTACCGTACTAGAGCAAGATTTGATGATAAGAACAAATGTTAATGCTTATAAAGATTTGTTAGAACTTGCCATAAAACACGGTGCAAATATGATTTATGCTTCATCTGCGGCAACTTACGGAAATGCATCTTCACCACAAAAAGTAGGGCGAGAATTACCGCAAAATGTTTATGGTTTTTCAAAGCTCTGCATGGATAATTTGAGTTTGGAGTATATGAGCAAAAGCAATATCAAGGTAGTGGGGCTTAGATACTTTAATGTTTACGGTGCAAGAGAGTATTTTAA
Organism: uncultured Sulfurimonas sp.; assembly: GCA_964358925.1. Classification (GTDB taxonomy): domain Bacteria; phylum Campylobacterota; class Campylobacteria; order Campylobacterales; family Sulfurimonadaceae; genus Sulfurimonas. The sequence goes on along the minus strand of CAYHRD010000071.1, from coordinate 4,526 downwards.
AAACACAACCGCATCTATGATTTTACAGTTTGGTCATCAGATACTCTCAGGCAAAAATCCACGATTATTTGAAAATAGCGATAAGATTTTACGCGATTTTATCTATATAGAAGATATCATTCAGGCAAACATAAAAGCGATGAACCCAAAAGAGAGCGGAATTTTTAATGTCGGGACAGGCAGGGCAAGAAGTTTTCAAGATATTGTAGATATTTTGCAACTAGAACTTGAAACAACTCTAACTTGTGAATATATCCCAAATCCGTTTGTCGGGAGTTACCAGTTTCATACGGAGGCAGATATAGCTTCAACAAAAGAGATTTTAGGGTATGAACCGCGTTTTGAAATGGAAGAGGGCATTAAAGCTTATGTCGGCGAAATCAGAAGAATTTATGAACAAGAAGTGAAAAAATGAAGAATTTTAAAGGTTTGCATCCTCATATTTTGGTTGTCGGTGACTTGATGATAGATCACTATTTGTGGGGGAGTTGTGAGAGAATCTCTCCCGAAGCGCCCGTGCAGGTTGTTGATATTGCAAAAGAAACAACTGTTCTTGGAGGTGCCGGAAATGTGATAAACAATCTTGTGACTCTTGGAGCGAAAGTTTCTGTAAGCAGTGTTATAGGCGATGACGATATCGGTGTTGAACTTATCGGTATGCTTCGCTCTCTTGATGTCGATACCTCAAATATAGTTACTCAAAAAGGTAGAAAAACATCAAAAAAAAGTCGAGTAATAGCAAGTTCGCAACAAATTTTACGATATGACAAAGAGAGCAAGGAACAGATATCGAAAATTGTGGCAGATGATATTGTAAGTTCTTTGCAAGATATGATGCACAACTATGATGCGGTAATACTTTCCGACTACGGCAAGGGCGTGTTAAGCGATGAACTATGTCAAGGGATTATAAAACTTTGTTCAAAAAATAGCGTAAAAGTTTTGGTTGATCCAAAGGGGAGCGACTATAGCAAATACAAGGGTGCATATCTTCTCACGCCAAATAAAAAAGAGGCGATGATGGCTACTAAAATAGAGATAAAAGATAAAATTTCACTTGAATTGGCTCTTTTAAAACTTAAAGGAGTGTGTGAACTAGGTATCTCTATGATTACTCTTTCAGAAGACGGGATAGCGACTTATGAAGATGAGATGAAGATTTTTCCGACTGTTGCAAAAGAGGTTTTTGATGTAACGGGTGCGGGAGATACGGTTATAGCTTCCATAGCATACGCTCTTAGTGCAGGTGCAAATATAGACAAAGCCGCATCATTTGCAAATCTTGCGGCAGGTGTGGTTGTAGGCAAAATCGGCTCGGCAACCGTTACGCTTGACGAGATAGAAGAGTATGAAGCAACTTTGCATAAAAGTACTTCGGATGCACATATAAAGAGTTTTGATGAGATAAAAGCTGTGGTTGAGAGATACCGTAAAAACGGTAAAAAAGTTGTCTTTACAAACGGCTGTTTTGATATCTTGCATGTCGGACATGTGAAGTATCTCCAAGAGGCAAAGAGTTTTGGGGATGTACTCATAGTCGGACTTAACTCCGATGCATCGGTAAAAAGGATAAAAGGTGCATCAAGACCTATAAATGTAGCAGAGGATAGAGCTTATCTTTTGGCGGCTCTTGAAGCTGTTGATTTTGTCGTGCCGTTTGAAGATGATACGCCCTATGAGCTTATAAAAATGATAGAGCCGGATACGCTTGTAAAGGGTGGCGATTATGAAGGCAAAGAGGTCGTTGGAACCGAGTTTGCCGGTGAGTTAAAACTTGTTGATTTTGTGGATGGAAAGAGTACGACAAAAACTATACAAAGGATACAGGAGAGTTAAAGTTTTAACTCTCTTACAGCCTCTACAACCTCAGAGGCTGTAATGCTCTTCATACACTCATGATGACCAAGGGGACACTCTCTTTTAATACACGGTGAACACTCCAAATCATGTCTTACAATCTTACCTTTTTCATTCATCCATGGATATGTTTGCTTGTACTCTGTCGGTCCAATTATAGCTATTGTAGGAGTTTGATAAGCAGCGGCAATATGCATAGGTCCGCTATCATTTGTAAGCATTAGTGAACATCCGCCGATATATGCACAAAGCTCTTTAATAGTTGTCTTGCCTGCTAAGTTAATATAGTTTGTTACACCCAAAGATTTTAGATTTGACTCTATCTCATTTGCAATGTCAATCTCGTTTGGAGCACCTAAGATTACTATATCAAACTTGTCGCTATACTCTTTTGCTACTTGTGCAAACCGCTCAGGGTACCATCTTTTTGCAGAGCCATAAGCGGCGCCGCCATTGATGCCCATGGTAGGCTTATCAAATTTTTTTGCATCTATATGGAGTTTAAGATTTGATGTTTGTCCATTCCAGCTAGGTGTATTAATCATCGCAAGTTGTGCATACTGTTGAGCTAGATGTTGGGTATATTTTGATATTTTCGGTGTATGTGATAGTAAAAACATAGAGTGCCACGATTTTTTAGCAATACAAATTACAGAACCTGTGAATTTTAAAAGCAGAGTTGAATGAATTTGGTTTCTAAAAGTAATAGCAAAATCAAATGTTCCTAATTCACGGGCAAGTTTATAGGTAGCTAAGAGTCTGCTTGAGCTTTTTTTTGTCTCATCAACTATGGTTTTTTCACATTGAGGATGATACTTTATAGCTTCAATAGAGACATAACTTCCGACAAATGTAAACTTGGCATCCGGATAATGTTGTGATAAAAGTTCAATGGCAGGAGTCGCCATAACCGTGTCCCCAAGCCAATTAGGTAAAATTATTAATACTTTCATGGTTGTTATTATACCGCCTCTTTTATGTAAATATATATTGGTGATGAACCTATGTTTATTTTTTCGCTTTTTATTATCTCTCCATCACGAGAATAAACTTCAAAAATATCTTCATTTTTTATAGTTGTCGGTTTGAGCGACCAGTGGATTTGAAGCAGTTTGCTATCAACTAAGCATTGAAGTATATGGTAGTCCAGTTTTATGTCAAGTTTTAGAAATTCGGCATTTTTTAATGTTTGAACCATATATTTGTAGACTTCGTAAGCTTCTCTTTTTCTCAAACCCTCTCTGTTGTCCACAAGCCCGTAACCCGCTGCAATAAGCTGATGCCATGATACGGAATTGACTTGCTGAGATGCAAAAGCAAGAAGATAGTAGCGAAGCATATAATCTGCATAAAGCTTCTCTCCGACACACTCATACTCGCTTGTCGGGGCATAAGGTGCAGTGCCGCTTATAGGCCAGTTAGTCTCCGTGATATGAAGTTCGTACACACTTTTTGGACTAAGCCAAACCATTGTAGAGAGAAGTGCTATTTTGTCAAGCAAGGTAAAGCCCATCTGCATATTTTCTGGTGCGCCGCGTCTGTCAACATAGAGAAGCGAAGATACTCCGTCGTAACGGTAGTCAAAAAAGTTAAAAAGTGTATGAGCCGTGAAGTGATACTCAAAGTCTATAACACCGCTGCCTATAAGTTTGATATGAGGGAATTTTGAGATTTTTAAGTCATAGGCGATTTTATAAAATCTGCTGTACTCATCAACGCTAAAAAATCCCCATTTTGCTCTGTTTATGGTTGAGCCGATTTCAAAAATATCTACTTCTTCGCCGAGCGCGCTAAAAATAGTCTCTAAATCTTTTTGCAAAAGAGATAAATCTTCTATATGCTCTCTGTCTTGAAGGATTTTCAGCGTTATTTTTTTATCTCTGAATAAGAGTATAAAATCTTGTAAAAGCGGTAGTTTTTCCATCTCCCATAGTTTTACTCTTAGCAAAATCCTCTCCACGCCAAGCTCTTCTATCATATTAAGAGCCTCTTTCGGTTCTCTCTCAAAGTCAACACCGATGCAGAAGAACTCGTTTGAGTTTATCTTTTTTCTTTTTACAAAGGGTGTCAGCAAAAGCGAAATTGGTAATACAAAAATAGAGATAATAAGAGTTTTAAGAAGTGAGCCAATCTGGCTTTTTCTCATCTGCTTTTTATAGCTTTTATCTTGTAACGGATATGGTTGATCGGAATAGTTATCCCAGATGTATGGTTGTTTCATAAGGCGAATTATAACCTTTTTGCGATAAAATAGACTATTAAAAATTTAGGAACCGTTTTGAATATTCTTGTAGTACGCACAGATAAATTGGGTGATTTTGTAACTGCTCTTCCTGCTATATATGTTTTAAAAAATTATAATCCTCAAAACAGAGTTATCGTATGCGTTGCTCCGTTAAACAAAACTTTGGCACAGAGTTGCGACTTTATAGATGAGGTTATAGTAGATGAGGGTGGGAGTTTTTGGGGGTTGGTTGCAAAACTAAAAGAAGCAAAAATTGATGCCTCTATAACCCTTTTTTCAAATACGCGTGTGGCTCTTGCTCAGTTTTTGGCAGGGATCCCAAAACGAATTGCACCTGCAACAAAAATAGCTCAAATTTTTTATACAAATAGAGTGGTGCAAAGACGAAGTGAAGTGAAAATGGCGGAGTTTGAGTATAACCTAG
>CAYHRD010000070.1:0-9753 GCA_964358925.1 uncultured Sulfurimonas sp. | reverse complement strand
ATGAGGGTAAACTTTGGAAATTTGAGAGAGGCGACAGAAACAATCAAAAACTTTACTCTCTAATAGAAACTACAATTACAAAATCAAAAGCTGTTGAGACTGTATATGAAGATATCTCAAATATTGCTCCGAGAAGTCAGATAACTCCGAGAAGTCTATTTTTAGGCACTTCCGAGAGTTTAGAAATGGATACAAACAGCTCCGATAACTCCGATAAGTCAAAAGATACGCAAAGCAGTGAGAATATTGCTCCGAGAACTCCGAGAATCTCTAATATAGGGTTTTACAAGGGGTTAGATGTAGCTTCCGATAAGTCGGATAACTCCGATAACCGAAATTTATCGTCTGCTTCTCAAAATTTCCCACGGGAAAATATAGAAAAAGAGCAAGTATATAAAAATAGTATTACACCGATAAGTGCGAGAACTCCAGTTTATGGTAGTTTTGTTGAAAAAATTGATATGCCAATAATTGCTTAAAGGGAAAAAATGCAAGTAAATTTTGAAAACTTAGAATTAATTCCAAAACTTCTAAAAAAAATGGAAGTATTAGAAGACAGGCTATCGCAGCTAGTGCCTCCGATAACAACAAAAAAAGAAGTAGCAAAATATTTAGACAAATCAGAAAGAACTATAAACAACTACATCGAAAGAGGCTTGCTCAAGGAGGGTTATCACTTTTATCGTAAAAATGGTAAAATCTTAGTGTTTGTTGAAAGAGCTATTGCTGAGTTTCGTAAAGAAATGCACAGGGGAATAGCAGATGAAGAAGTTGCGGTTTAAAAATCGAAATGGAATATTGTATTATGGTTTTGGAGATAAATTTAAATCATCCAAGCTAAAATACAACACTATTAACAAGAATATTATTGTAAATAAATTTAAAAATGGTATGCTTGATGGTGAGCTTGGGCTTGTCAGCACAAAACAAAATTTATCTCTTGTTACTGAGTTACTAAAAGAAGTCATGGATGGCAAAAGAAATGTTTTGAAACATAAAACAATGCTGGCTTATTCAGTAACTTGCAGAAATAGCATCATACCATACTTTAAAGGTAGATTGGTTAGTGAAATTAAACCAATGGACATAAAAAATTTTCAAGATAAACTTGTTGATAAAGGTCTTAAGAAACAATCTATTAATCTAGCCAGAGTTCTTTTAAAAGAGGTGTTTGCACTTGGTATCATAAATGAAGAAATTGAGCTAAACCCTATTAAAATGGTAGAGATGCCAAAATTTAGATCAGAGGCTAAAAAGCATAAGCAAAAGCCTTTTACATTAGATGAGATTGATTTTATTTTATCAAATACACACTCTGATCTTAGATATTTTTTAGGCATAGCTTTTTTTACCGGCATGAGAAGTGGAGAGATTCTTGCTTTAGAGTGGAAAGATATAGATTTTAGTACAGACACTATATCTATAAATAAAACAATTGCTGAGGGGTATATTAACTCTCCTAAAACAGCATCTAGCTATAGAGACATAGAAATGATTGATAAAGCCAAAGAGTTTTTTAAAGCTCAGCAGCTTGAAACAGGGATTAGAAATAGTTTTGTTTTTTTAAATAGAAAAGAAACTCATTATGGGAGTAACACACACTTTTATTGTAGGTTTCAATCTATTTTAGAAAAACTTGAAATTGAAAAAAGAAGTTTACACAATACTAGACATACTTTTGCTAGTTTAATGATAAACAATCATATTGATATGATGTGGGTATCCAATACACTTGGGCATGAAAATCTAGATATGACTTTAAAAATATATACCCATTTTATGCCACGAAAAAAGAAAATGAGTATAAGTTTTTTAGATAAACGGTACAAAAACGGTACAGAGAGAATATAAAAGCCCTAAATTAGGCTATTTATGGTTAATATTAAGTAAACTCTGTATAATTTAGCAAATTTATTACAAAGAATTATAGAATGAATGTAGCGATAGTAGGATTAGGGCTTATGGGAGGTTCACTTGCCATAAGTCTAAAAAAATTAGATTTTATCAACAGCATCGTTGGAAGCGATCACAATAAAATCCACCAACAAGAAGCTATGGAACTTGGCTTAGTTGATAGTATAGTAGAGTTTAGCGAAATTAAAAATTATGATGTTATTTTTCTTGCAATTCCGGTTGACGGAGTCATATCGGCACTTAAAAATTTAACCGATGTAAAAAAAGAGGCAACTATTATAGATCTTGGCAGTACAAAAGCCAAAATTGTCGCTTCAGTTCCGCCGGAGATAAGAAAAAACTTTGTTGCAGCCCATCCTATGACGGGAACTGAAAACTTTGGTCCAAAAGCGGCGATTGATAATTTATATAGAGATAATGTTGTAGTTTTATGTGATATAGAAAATAGTGGAGAATCTCAAGTAAAAACTGCAAAAAAGCTATTTAAAGCTCTTGAGATGAAAAAACATTTTATGCCTGCAAATGAGCATGACCGCCATGCGGCATTTATCTCTCACATGCCTCATGCCATCTCTTACTCTCTTGCAAATACGGTCATGAACCAAGAGAATAAACGCAATATTTTAGCTCTTGCAGCAGGCGGATTTCGTTCTATGAGCCGTTTGGCAAAGAGTTCCGCAAATATGTGGGAAGATATCTTTAGACAGAACAAAACAAATCTTATTGAAGCCATAGAATTATTTGAAGATGAGCTAAAACTCCTCAAGGGGTACATTGAAAATGAAGAGTGGGATAAAGTGCATAAAAACATAGAAGCAGGGAACAGACTTCACGATGTTTTAGATTAGATTTTTATGAAATTTTTTTATTCAAAAAGGTAGAAAATAGCAACACAAAATGTGTTGCTATTTGAATAATTATTTAGTTGCCGGAGCTTCAACTGGAGCTGGAGTTTCTGCCACCGGAGCTGCCGGAGTTTCTACAACTGTAGTTGCAGGAGCCGAAGCTTCAACCGGAGCTGAAGGAGCTACTGCCGCCGGAGTTACAACCGTAGTTGCCGCTGCCGGAGCCTCTTGTGTTTTTTTATCACAACCTAAAAATAATGCCGATACAACTACTAAACCGCTTATTAACTTTTTCATCTCTTTCTCCTGTGTAATTAGCAACTCAAGCTGCTATTTTTAAAAATGGAGTGGAATTGTATAGTGATATTCTTAAATTAAAGTTAATTTGAGATTATAAAAAATATAATTTATTATAATGTCTCTTTGCGAAACAGTTGCATTATAAGAAATACAAATCATTCTATAAAATTTTATATCTATTTTTAATTTTATTTATGACTTTTTTATCCAGTTGTATATTTTGATTTGAGTATATATTTTTTTCTAAATTTTCTATTACCTCTTTTACTTCTGCATCATCTTTAAAAGGAAGAAGTTTCATCAGAAGAGTTTTCGGCTCTTTTGTGGAGCTTTTTTGCTCTCTTTTAAGGTTCATTTTACCTTTAAAAACCATAATCAAAATCCCGCATACAAGACCTAATAAAAATAGTGCAAACAGCAAAAAATTCTCTTGTTTTTCAGTTGAGAGCGTCTCTGTTTGCTCTGCTTTTAGAACTTCTCTTTGGATATTTAAGCTCTCTTTTTGTTTGGAGTTTTTTACCTTTACCGCTATCTCTTTGGTCGATACGGTTTTTACATCTCTTGTCTTTGTGTCAAAATAGTTTATAGAAAATGATGGAATAACAAAATCTCTCTCAGCGACAAAAGCTATCTTTTGAGTCAGTTTTGCACCCTCAATGACAATCTTTTCATCAAAAACCGCAACTCCATCGACACTTGGTTTAAAACTTTTTATATCCTCTAAATTTCCGCTTCCCTGCACTTCTATAGTTACATTTAGAGGCTCATTTGCATCTACTTCCGTTTTATCGACCGTTGCATTTATGCTAAAACTGCCTGCTAATGCAACTCCCGATGGAAGAGGTTTTACATCAAAAGTCAGTTCATTTGAGAAGTAAGTTTTCCACTTTATAGTAGGAATCCAAGCGCCCCAGCTATCTGCACCGCTGCTTCTTGAAGCTATCTGCATTTGAGCTTTTGTAACGGTAAGCTCTCCCGCTCTTTGAGGCGCCATTGTATAGATTATCTTTGTTATTATATATTTTCCCTCTTCGTATCTCTGGGGTTTTGACTCGTCTTTAACCCAAAAACCTTTTAACTCCGGAGGCGTAAATTTGCTATCAACGGCTTCGGCATTACTTTTTTGCTTAAAAGTAAGCGTCAAGTCAAATGCTTCACCTACAAAAAGCTCTTTTTTATCGCTGCTAAGAGTTAAAGCAAAGTCCGAATCTTTTGTTCCGCTTACAGGAACTACTTCTATCTCTACCGCATTGCTTGCTTCTAGCTTAGAGTTAATCTCAACTTCGGCAGGCTCAATCTTACAGCTCTTTTGCGGCACAAATTTATAACTTAGCGTATAACTTTTACTAACTTTTCCGTTAATAATCTGCATATTTGTTTGAGAACTTGTAGAGATAACATCACTATCGCACAATCTTCGGATATCGGGTCTTGTGACATCCTCCCCTACAATCGTCAAAGAGTAAGTAACCATTTCGCCTAGTTCTACTTTTTTAGAATCGACTTTAGCCGTGACGGACGCTTCTGCTCCATATGAAGTTATCAGCAGTAAAAATAGCAGTTTTAAAATAGTATTCAATTTTTTTCCTTTAAATTACCAAGGCTTATCGTTTAAATTTTGGCTCTTTGTTTTTTCATCATTTAGCTTGTAGAGATATGTACTGTTTTTTGTACCCAGCTGCTCTATCCACTTCTGCTGTTCTGCATCGCTCATATTCTCTTTATCGGGCTTTTGCTCTGTCGTATGTGAACTTTTTGAAGCGTTTTTATCACTTTTGTCTACCTCTTTTTGCTCATCTTTTTTACCATCTTGCTTAAGTTGATCGGATTTGCCATTTTGCTCTTTTTGACTTTTAGCCTCATCGGAATTTTTCGCTTTATCTTTGGACTCTTTATCTTTTGAACTCTCTTTTTGTTCTTTTGGCTTATCTTTTTCGTCCGATTTTTTTTCACCCTCTTTTGAGTTTTCATCTTTATCGTTTTGTTTATTCTCTTTATCTTTGTTTTCTTCGCTCTCTTTTTGCTTCTCTAGGAGTTTTTCAACCTCTTGCAGATTTTCTCTTGTCTCTTTGCCCTCTTTGATGCCAAGAGATTTTTCATAAGCCTCTTTTGCCTTTTGCAAACTATCCTGATTTGCTTCTTTGGCATAAGCGTTTCCCAAGTTTGAGAAATTTTTTGCTTTTGCATTTTCATCGGCAAAGGCTGCTTTATTGTATGACTCTATCGCCTCTTTATACTTTTTTTGTTTATAAAAAGCATTTCCCGCATTAAAATACGCTTCAGGTTTTGCACTCTCTTTTGCATACTTTTCATAGAGCTTTGCAGACTCTTCAAACTTACCGTTTTCATAAGCCTCTTTTGCTTTTTTCAGCTCCATAAAATCAAATACCCCCGCTTGCGCATATGATGGGTTAAAAAGAAGAGAGATGAGTAGAGATGCAGCACTTGCACTTTTTTTCTTACTCAGAGAGCTTGTAGCGATAAGTAAAATGAAAAGTGCAACTCCAAGAGGATAGTAAAAGAGCGGTCTGTTTTTTTGAATCTCTTGGCTCTTTAGTTCTTTTTTATCGCTCACGCTCTTTATCTCGCTTAGCATTGTTTTTATATCCTCCAAAGAGGTCGTGCTCTCTATGTAAACTCCACCTGTATTTGTAGCCAAAGGTGCAATTTTTTCATTCAGTTTTGAGATAATGATATCACCGTTATATTTTATAAAAGTTCCGTCTTGAAGCTTTACGGGCGAGCCTTTTTTTGTTGCCGTACCTAAGATAAAAACTGTTATATTGTGCTTTTTTGCCAACTCTATCTCGTCTTTAAAATCGCTATTGTCCCCGCCATCGCTCAAAATTAGAAGATACTTTTTATCCTGACTCTCTTGCGCTTTACTAACTACATCTAAAACAGATAAAAAATCAGTTCCTTTTTCGGTAATTGAGGATGTATCCAACTGACGAAGCAAAAACGACACCGCACTTTTATCAAAACTAAGCGGTGAAACCAGATATGAATTTTTAGCAAATGCCACTATGCCGACGCGCTCATTAAAATCCCCGCCCAAAAGAGCAAGCACCTTTTGTTTTGCCGCTTCTAAGCGGTTTGGATAAATATCTGTTGCGAGCATAGAGTCCGATATATCTATGGCAATCATAATATCAGCACTTTTTGCCATCACCTGGGCTTTACCCTCTTTTATAACGGGTTGGGCAAGGGCAATTATCATAAAAAATCCCATAAGCAAAAAAAGAGCGTTTCTGGCTTGAAGTGTCAAAGTATCGGCGCTTACGCGAAGTTTATCCATAACCTCTTGACTAAAAAAGTGTGCATGAGACTCTTTTTGAGTAAGCAAAAAACCAAAAAGGACAAATAGCGGAGGCAGCATATAGTATAAAAATTCAGGGTGCAAAAAAGTCATGCATACCCTCTTTTATTTCTAAGATAGACATAAAACATCAAAGCAAGAAGCGATATAAAGAGCGGAAATTGATAGTAATATTTTGCATAACTAAAACTCTCATTTTTTATCTCGGATTTTTCCAGCTCATCGATTTTTTGGTATATCTCTTTTAGTTCATTGGCACTTGAAGCGCCAAAAGCAACTCCGCCGCTCTCGTTTGCTATTTTTTGCAAAACTTCCCTATTATATTCATGCGGCATTCCGATACCTATAGGATAGACCTTTATACCCTCTTTTTTTACCATCTCTATGGCAACATCAAGTGGAATTTTATCTATTTGGGGCGTACTGTAACCGTCTGTGAGCAAAATAGCTATCTTGGTTTTTGATTTGCTCATTTTTAGAAGATTCACGCCTTGCGCAAGAGAGGTATTGAGCGCCGTATATTTTCCCGCCATTCCTATATAGAGTTGTGAGACAATCTTATTTAAAATATTTTCATCATAAGTAAGCGGCGAAGCTATGAAAGAGAACGCTCCAAAAACAACCAAACCTATGTTGTCGTTTTTTCTTTTGGTTATAAAATCGCCAACTATGCTTTTTACGACATCAAATCTGTTTAATCGTTGATTATTTGCATCGAACCCTTCTGCTTTCATAGACTCGGAAGCATCTAAAATAAGCGCTATTTCATATCCGTTTTTTGGCTCTAGCTCGTATGTCTCATCTTTTACGGGCGACATAAGTGCGACTATCACCATCACTATTCCGATCCATTTTAGAAAAAAAAGCGGCTTTGATACCGCAACAGAGTTTTTTAAAAAACCGCCGATATGAGGAAAATAGATAGAAGGAAGCCTCATTTTGCAAAGCTTCGCACACAAGATAAAAAGAAGAAGTACGGATGCTATTTGAGGAAACTCAAAGTAGATTCCATCAAACATCAACCATACCTTTGTAAAGTTCTATGTAACCGAGAGTTTCATCATCATACCCCTCAACCTCTTTTTTATACTTATACTGCTCAAGTCTGCCGACTAAATTATCATACGACTCTTTATGTCTTAAAGAGTCGTTTTTAAATGTTGCACCGTAAAAAGTAATCGCGTACGCACTCTCTTTTGTACTGCTCAAATCCAGCGTTTTAAAACTCTCAAAATGCTCTTTTCTTTTGTTGTATCGGTTTCGTTTTTTCAGCCATGAAAAGAGAAGATAAGAGAGCAGTAAGACCAAAACAACAGCAAAAATAGAGATGCTTAAAAAGTAGTATAACGAATACTCTTCTATCTGGACAATCGGCTTTATATCATGAAGCGGTATATCGTAACTTTGCACTTGTGCCATCTATCTGCCCTCAAAAAGTCTGCGAAGCTCTACGCTTGCAATAGAATCGGTATACACTTTTGTAAATCTTATATCATCTTTTCTAAGCTTCTCAAAGAGGTTATGGTCATGCAGAGCAACTTTTTTGCTGTATGCCCTCACGCTTGAAGCGTTAAAGTCACCCTCTAGCACCGCTCCACTCTCTGGGTCTACCAAGGATGCAAAACCCATCTCGGGCGGATTTTCTTCAAGTCTGTCTCTTACTATGACTGAGACTATCTCATGTTTTTTAGCTAAAAGTTTAAAATCCGGTATTTCAAAGTAGTCGCCAATCACTAAAATCAAAGATTTTCTTTTAAGTCTTTTAAAAAGAGTATCTGCGATAACTTTAAAATCAACTTTCTGGTTTAACGCATCAAAATTTAAAACCTCTTCAACGCTTTTTTGAACAAGATGTAGTTTTTTGCTCGGTTTTGAGTGTGAAATCATCTCATCAGTAAATATATACGAACTAAGCAAATCTCCGTTTTTAAGAGTAGAATACCCAAGAAGTGCCACTATCTCGGCGATACTCTCTTGTTTGAATTTTTTTGAACCGAAATGTACGCTTCCGTTTAAAACGGAAACAATCACGACATTAAGCTCTCTCTCTTCGCGAAATATTTTGATAAAAGGTTTTTGCATTTTAGCGCTAATATTCCAATCAATATGACGGATATCATCACCGGGCATATATTCGCGAAGTTCGATAAAGTCATAGCCCTCGCCTTGAAAGATGGAGGGATTGTTGCCGACCATTTCGCTAAAGACCTGTCGTCTTGCACGAACCAAAATTTTTTGCAGTTTGCTCATATTTGTATACTTTGGCTTACGGTATTGCTACGGTTTCTAAAACTCTCTGTATAATCTCATCCGTAGTAATGCCCTCCGCCTCAGCTTCGTATGTTAAAACAATGCGGTGACGCATAAGCTCTTTTGCGATGAAAGCCACATCAACAGGCGTTACAAAATCTTTTCCTCTCATAAACGCCATAGCTTTTACGGCTTTAAACATATCGATACTCACACGAGGCGATGCACCGAACTGGATGTAGTTTTTAATCTCGCCGAGCCCGTACTCGTCAGGATTTCTTGTCGCATTTACAAGCTCTATCATATACTCTTCAACCTGCGGATCTACATGTACGGCTTTTACGGCTTTTTTTAACTCTTCTAAATCCTCATGCGTTATAACACTATGAATTGCCTCAAAATTACCGCTTGAAATTCTTCTTGCAATCTCTAACTCTTGCGCCTTTGTATTGTAATCGACTATAAGTTTTAACATAAATCTATCAAGTTGAGCTTCGGGAAGCTGATAAACGCCCTCTTGTTCAACCGGATTTTGAGTAGCCATAACAAAAAACGGGAGCTCTAATTTAAACGAAGTATCGCCGAGCGTAACCTGTTTCTCTTGCATAACTTCAAGAAGTGCCGATTGGACTTTTGCGGGAGAACGATTTATCTCGTCTGCTAAGAGCAGATTTGTAAAAATAGGACCTTTTTTGATTTTAAAGCTGTTGGTTTGCGGGTCATAAATCTCGGCTCCGAGTATGTCTGAGGGAAGCAAGTCGGGAGTAAATTGGGCGCGTTTAAAGTTAAGTCCCAAGCTTTGAGCAAGCGCATTTACCGTCGTAGTTTTTGCAAGCCCCGGAACACCCTCTATAAGGATATGCCCCTCACATAACAGTCCGATAAGAAGAGCGTCTATCATCTTCTCTTGACCTACGACAACCTTTGAAACCTCTTTTTTTATCAACTCTATTTTAGAAATCATAAATTGTAACCTTTATTTGATAGATTGAGACCTCTGATTTAAGAATGTTTTTAGATTGCCGCGCTTTGCTCACAATGACAAGTGCGGCAATCTCAATGACCGTCATTGCAAGGAATTTGTGACGAAACAATCTATATTATCAGAGAGTTTAATTAATAGGA
>CAYHRD010000069.1:0-9836 GCA_964358925.1 uncultured Sulfurimonas sp. | reverse complement strand
AAGAGAATTTACATTATGTTAACCAGTGTATAAAATATACATTTGAAATGAATCAGAAACACGACATTAAAATAATATTAGAGAAAGAATGATGAGTATGAGCAGGAAAGAACAGTTAATAGCTGATATACAAAATTTATTAAATACTTATGAAGGTATTCATAAAACATCCATAAATCCAAGTTTATTAGAGTTTATGGATGAAAATACTTTGATTAGTATTATAGATTCGCTTCTAACTCAAAAAGAAAATACAAAAGAGTCGGATTTGGAGTGGCTGGAAAAATTTAAAAAACATGGTTACGCATGATGTTCAACACAAAGTATGTGTTATTGCGTTTGAATGTGATTTAATTTAATTAAATTCGTTTGGTTTGTTACCCAATTATCTGATATAATAGTTACCATATAAAAAAAAAGGATTTAGTCATGTCTAATGTAGATTTGGTTCAATTAACACAGGAAACAAAAAAATTATCGGCAATGGTTGTTGAGGATGAAAAAGTTGCTAATGAACTTTTAAGTTCTACTTTTAAAAATTTCTTTTCAGATGTGAAATCATGTTTTAACGGAAAAGAAGCTTTGGAAGCTTATAAAAAATCGGCTCCTGATGTTGTTTTTGTTGACATTATAATGTCTGAAATGGACGGTATAGAACTTTCTCGTAAAATTCGCGAGATTGACCCTGGTCAGATTATTATCGTAATTTCAGCTAGCAATGATATAAAGAAAATATCTGAGTCGATTGAAGTTGGTGTAAATAGTTTTATTCAAAAGCCTATTGATACAAAAAAAATAATCGAACTTTTGATTAGCGTTGTCGCTATGATTGCTAAAAAGAAAAAAATTGAGACAAGAACTTTTTCTATCTCTCTTCCGTTAGATTTATATGAAGTAGTAAATGATAATGCTAAAGCTGAAAGTATCTCTAAAAATGCGGTGATTATTAGAGCACTTCGTAGTTTTTACGAATAATTTGATTTTTTTTACTGAGTTTCGCATGATTTTATAATTTATTAAGAAATAAATCTATATAATTTCGGCTCAGTAATAAATACTGGCAAAGTGGCCCCGTCGTCTAGCGGTAAGGATCCATGGTTTTCATCCATGTTACAGGAGTTCGATTCTCCTCGGGGTCACCACTTCACTTAAAAACAATCAACAAAAATAAAACATACCCTCAGCTAAATTACGATAAAATCACGAAAATTATTTTTAGGATTTTTAATGTTAAGATTTGCACCTAGTCCAACCGGTGATATGCATATTGGTAACCTACGAGTTGCCATATTTAACTACATTGTATCAAAACAAAGAAGCGAAGACCTTATAATCAGAATTGAAGATACCGATAAAGAGAGAAATATCGAAGGGAAAGATAAAGAGATACTTGATATTTTAAATCTTTTCGGGATTGAGTATTCTCAGGTTATGTATCAAAGCGAAAATGTACGCTTTCACACTGCTATGGCGCTACAACTTTTGCTTGAACTGAAAGCATTTAACTGTTTCTGTTCTACCGAGTGGCTTGATAAAAAAAGAGAAGAGGCAAAAGAGAGTAAAACAGCATACAGATATGACGATGCATGCGCTTCTCTGCCCGACGAACTTGTTATAGATAACGAAAACCCTTTTACTGTAAGAATAAGAAAACCGCTAGAAGCTATAGTGGTAAAAGACCATATCAAGGGTGAGATAAAATTTGACCCGAACGATATCGACAGTTTTATCATTATGAGACAAGACAAAACGCCTATGTACAATTTTGCATGTGCAGTAGACGATATGTTGAGTGATGTTTCATTGGTTATTCGCGGTGAAGACCATGTAAGCAATACTCCAAAGCAGATCCTTATAAGAGAAGCGCTTGGTTATAAGAAAAATATTGAGTATGCGCACTTGCCGATTATCTTGAATGATGATGGTAAAAAAATGAGTAAAAGAGATGATGCCTCTAGTGTAAAATGGCTTCTTGAAGAAGGGTATTTACCCTCTGCAATCGCAAATTATTTAATATTAATCGGAAATAAACCTCCAAAAGAGATATTTACTATGCAAGAAGCTATAGAGTGGTTTAGTTTAGAAAATATATCCAAGTCCCCTGCCCGTTTTGATCTAAATATGTTAAAGCATATCAACAGAGAACATCTTAAAATGCTTGATTCTAAAGAGCTTTCAAGGTATGTAGGTTTTGCAGATATTGAGATAGGCGAACTTGCAAAAATATATCTTGAAGAAGCAAGTACGACCAAAGAGTTAAGAGCTAAAATAGCATCTATTTTTGAGGCAAAAAATATTCCCGAGGAGTTTAAGGAACCGGCAGAGATAATAGTTAAAATTATTAAAGATGCACCCTACTTCGATGAATATGAAGATTTTAAAAATTATATAATGAACGAGTCTGGAATTAAAGGTAAAAACCTTTTTAAATCATTACGACTTCTCTTGATGGGTGCCGAGCATGGTCCTGACATTGCTGCTGTTTATAAATGTATCAAAAATTATATAGGCGAGATTGTAAAATGAGTATTTTAGTAGAAATAGTTCAAGGTGTAGGAGCGATTGCTCTTGGACTTATTGATGTTTATATATGGGTAATTATTATATCTGCCCTGCTTAGTTTTGTAAATCCTGATCCGTTTAATCCTATCGTTCAATTTTTATATAGAATTACAAATCCTGCGTATGCATTTGTAAGAAAGTTTATAAGAACAGACTTCAATGGTTTGGATTTGGCACCTATTATAATTGTTGTAGGACTGCAAATTGTTACGGTGCTAGTTCGTGCAATCTTGCGCGCTCTTTAGTTAAGAGCGTTTTTTAAAACTCTTTTTTATATTTTAATACACTTGAAGATGCGTTGCCCTCTTCAAGAACAAGATTTATAGTATCCGCTTTTTCAAATGTAACGATATAGTATCTATTCCAATCATTTTTAATGTCAACAAGATGAGAAAACTTATTTTCTTGTGAAAGTTCTTCTATTTTTATCGGTAGCTTTGAGTTTAGCATAACTTTCAAATTAGTATCCGTAGATTTGCTTTGATCATAGAGCTCTTTTTTTTCTTTACTAAATAAAAATATAAAGAAAGACTCATCTTGATTAAAAGTTTCCGGATAGACTTCATTTAGATATATTGCAGAAAAAATACCGCTTACTTCGCCATCTTTCGATACTATTTTACTGCTTTGCAGACTTGATGCACTCAGCTCTTGATTTTTATCCATTTTAAATTCATAAAAAGCATTTTTTTTTGAACATCCTGTAAAAAGTGTTAAAAAAGTTAAAAATATAAAAAAAGTTTTCATTTAAATTCCTCTAAATAGCAAGAGAATTATATCTTATTAAACAACCTTTTAACGACTATTTTGTATAATCACTAAAATTTTAATAAAGTGTGTAAATTGAAAAAAAGATTAGCAGTTGCATTTACCGGTCCGTCAAACAGCGGTAAAACCACTCTTATACTAAAAGTTGCCAGAAAACTTATTCATGATTATAAAAAAGATGTTGCCATAATCAAGCATGACCCAAAAGATAAGGCAAGGTTTGATGTGGAGGGAAAAGATAGTTATAAATTTTTTGATACCGGTGCGGAAGTTATCGTTACATCTCCAAATCGAACAACCTACTTTTCTCAAAAACAAAAAGATTTAGATGAGATGATTAGACTCTTTGATAAATTTGACATATTGTTGGTAGAAGGGTTGAAAAATTTGCCGCTGCCTAGAATCAGCGTATTTAGAAACTCGTTAGATAGCGCTTATTTTCCGTATATGAATGCTTTGGCAACGGATAGCAGTATTAATTTGAATGATTATGATTTGCCGACCAATATCGATGTCTTAGATATAAATAACTGTGAAGCCGTAATATCGTGGATATTTCAAAATGCAAAGGAAGTGTAAATAGATGACTGATATATTTAGAGCAATACAAAAAAGTGCTATAAGAATAAAAGATGCGATAGACACAAAAGATATAGGTTATTCGCAACAAGAAAATAGTTCCGGTGAGACGCAACTTCAACTTGACATCAAGTGCGATATGATTATAGAAGAGGAGTTTTCGAATGTCTCTTCAATTCATACGATTGCAAGCGAGGAGAAAGAGCGTGAAGTGGTACTGAATGAAGACGGTAAATATTTTATCGCTTATGATCCGCTTGACGGTTCATCGCTAATCGATGTAAATTTAAGCGTGGGTTCTATTTTCGGAATTTATGAAAACGCATTCGGTGCTAGAAATATGGTTGCTTCATGCTATGTAGTTTTCGGTCCTCGCGTAGAGATGGTTTTTGCTCATAACAAAACAAAGCTTCATTTGCTGCAAAATGGAGATTTTGAATTTGTAAAAGAGATTCGTTTAAACGAAAAAGGCAAACTTAATGCACCGGGCGGAACGCAGCAAAACTGGGAACCTTACCATAAAGAGCTTGTTGATAGCTTCTTTTCAGACGGGTATCGCTTAAGATATTCGGGCGGAATGGTTCCTGATTTACACCAAATACTTTTAAAAGGCGGCGGGCTTTTTAGTTATCCCGGTACTTCTGATAAACCTAACGGAAAACTCCGCAAACTTTTTGAAGTATTTCCGTTTGCTTTTATCTATAAAGTTGCGGGTGGAGAGGCAATTGATGGAGTAAATGATTTGATGGAACTTGAATATGCGCATATACATGATACTTCACCATGTTTTTTCGGTTCAAAATATGAGATACAAAGAGTAAAAGAAGTTTATGCAACAAAAAGATAGATTTGAACTTCATCTTGATGAGATGATTGTTAAAATACAAAGTTGTCAAAAAGATAAAGAGTTAAAGAGCTGTAGTGATTGTGAACTTTATCTAAAGTGCGAGCTAAGAGCCGATTATGTTAAAGCGGTTTATAACAGTATGTCTAAGGGCGATACCGGCGGGTTTGAGTTTTAAACTATCTGACGCTTTAGCGTCAAGCTTCAGTGCCATAGCGGCTAGCGCAGCTGAGCGGGACTTGTTCCGATTAGCGTTTTTAATCAGTAAAAGGGATAAAAAATGAGTAAATATATAACAACACCGATATATTATGTTAACGGCGAGGCTCATATAGGGCATGCATATACTACATTTATAGCTGACAGTGTAGCTAGATATGAAAAATTAAAAGGCGAAGATACATACTTTTTAACAGGCACGGATGAGCACGGTCAAAAAATAGAGGAATCAGCTCAAAAAAATGGCAAAGCCACTCAAGAGTTCGCTGATGAAATAAGTGCCAGTTTTAAAAATTTATGGGATGAATTTGACATAAGTTACGATAAATTTATCCGTACAACAGATGAAGAGCATAAAAAAGGTGTGCAAAAAGCGTTTGAAGCAATGTATGCAAAGGGCGATATATATAAAGATTTTTATGAAGGTCACTACTGTGTAAGCTGTGAGACTTTTTTTACCGAAACTCAGCTTGTTGATGGCGAATTTTGTCCTGACTGCGGCAGAAGTACAAATATTATTAAGGAAGAGAGCTACTTTTTTAGACTCTCAAAATATGAGGACGCACTTTTAAAACATTATGCGGACAATCCTGATTTTATTATGCCTAAATCTCGTGCAAATGAGGTTATCAATTTTGTAAAAGGCGGTTTGCGTGACCTTTCAGTTACGAGAACCTCTTTTACATGGGGTGTTAAAATGCCTGAGTCAATTAAAGATGATAAGCATGTAATGTATGTTTGGCTTGATGCTCTTATGAACTATATAACCGCTCTTGGATATGGAACAACTGAAGAAAATATGCGTTATTGGCCGGCTTCTGTTCAATTTGTAGGCAAAGATATACTTCGTTTTCATGCTATTTACTGGCCTGCATTTTTAATGAGTCTTGACCTTCCTCTTCCAAAACAGATCGGTGCTCACGGTTGGTGGACAAGAGACGGAGAAAAGATGAGTAAATCAAAAGGTAATGTTATCTCTCCAAAACAGGTGTCAGATGCTTACGGTGTTGAAAACTTAAGATATTTTATGCTTAGAGAGGTTCCTTTTGGACAAGACGGCGATTTTTCTCAAAGAGCTTTTATAGATAGAATAAATTCAGAGCTTAGCAATGATTTAGGAAATCTTTTAAATCGTATTATCGGTATGAGCGGTAAATATTCCGATTTTGAGATAGATAGCGTGGATGTGTTAAAGTATCATAAAAAAGAGCTTGATGCGATGAATATTGTTTTAGATTCACTTGATACTTATATGGAAAATTTACAGACACATAGATATCTTGAAGAACTATGGAAGTTATTTTCAATCGGGAACAAAGCCATAGAAGAGCATGCTCCGTGGGTTAAAATGAAAGAAGAGAGAAAAGATGAAGCGCTTGCAACGGTAGCATTGGTTGCAAATATATTGGCAAAAGCTTCGATTATGCTTCATCCTATTATGCCTAAAACGACAAATATTATTGCCGATACTTTAAACTTTAACATAGATAATGCAAGCTATAAAGAGCTTGTTATTGATAAAAAACTACTGAAATTATTTAATATTAAACAGACTCCGCCACTCTTCCCTCGTATTGAAGAGCCGCTAATGCCTGAAGCTCCTCTTTCTCACCCAAATGCCGCTAAAGAGTGTTCTCAAGCAGTTGAAGAGTGTGCAAAAGAGCAAGATAATCTTATAGAAATCGGTCAATTTTTTGAAACATCTCTAAAGGTTGGTGTTGTTGTAGCTGCCGAGGAAGTACCAAAGAGTAAAAAACTTTTAAAACTTCAAGTTGACTTAGGCGAAGAAAATCCAAGACAAGTCGTAGCGGGAATAAGAGAGTTTTATAGTGCTGAATCTTTGCTAAATACGCAAGTTTGTGTTGTCGCAAACTTAAAACCCGCAAAGCTTATGGGTATGCTTTCAGAAGGAATGCTTCTTGCTGCTAAGGATGAAGAGGGTTTATGTTTAATTAGACCGGAAAAACCTAAAAAAGCAGGCACGCCTATTGGATGAGACTTGAAAATTTTTTAGCACTCACACAAGCCGCTCTTATTAATAAACCGTGTGTACACAGCTTTGAAAATATTGTTTTTGAAGCACACAAGGTAAAGAGAGGCGATCTTTTTTTTGCTTATAACAATGGAGAGATTGAATTAGCAGTTGAAAACGGCGCCTATGGCGTAATATTTGATAAACCGACGCAAATAAGCGATAACGAAATAGCTTGGATAAAAGCTAAAAACTTAGATGATGCTTTAAAAAAAATGCTTCGATACAAAGTGATAGAAAAAGAGATTGTAGCTTACGAGTGTAATGAGATTGTTTTAAAGCTCTCCTTGCAAGTAATTACAGGGTCAAATTTTCTTACGGCAACAGGAGATTTAAAATCAGTTTTTAAAGCTCTTTGGAATGTAGAGGACAAAACAACTGTACTATTCTGCCCTGTTCTAAATGATAAAGATATTTTTGCAACCGTAAAGAAAATTTCAAATACCTCTTTTTTACCTATTGAAATAGTTGAGCAGACTCTGTTTGAGACATCATTTGTCTATGATGATGTTTTTTACGAAAGACAGCTGATATCTCCGTTTTTTATCCCATATTTGGAAGAGTTATTACATCTTTATAAAACATTAAAAATTGATTATAAATTGAGAAAATTTACTTCTATAGGGCATTTTGAAGCAGTCTTTACAAATAAAAAATTTGAGATTAAAAGTTTCGGTACTAGTGATAAGGTACTAATATTTGAACCTAACATAAACTTAATAGATTCCCAGATTCTATTTTTGAAACGCCATGCATCTTGGGCGAAGATTATTTTTATAGCTCCGTCAAATATTAAATTCCAAGAGAGCGAAAATATTTTTACATATAAAAATGAAAAAGATATTATCAATATATTAAGAAACAATAAATTTAATTTTGCACTTATAGTAGGCATTGACAAATCCATACTAAACAGACCGCTATCTAATCAAATCCAGCTTACTATGGATTTTTAGTAATTTTGAGATATTTTTTAAACGATAGGTAAAAGTGGTAAATTATGTATAATTACACATCTATTTAAGTCGGCGGTATCTGTTTGAAATCTGTTTTTTTTATACTTTTTGTTTTTAAAACCCTTTTATCGGCTTCTTTTAGCGGAACTATTTCAGATAAAACAACATCTCTTCCGATAGTAAATGCAATTGTTAGCAACTCAAACATCAGCACGAGCAGCGATGCAAACGGAAGTTATATTATAAACAGCGATGAAAAAGCATTATTTATCAAGGCTTACGGGTACAAACCTTATAAACTCAATCTTGACGATAATGTTACGGCTATAAAACTTGAGCCGATAACGGTAAAAGCGCTCTATCTTACATTTTGGGGTGCAAATATAAACTCTAAAACTATAAAAAATATACTTGATATCATTGATAAAACAGAAATTAATTCGATTGTCGTTGATATAAAAAATGAGTATGGTTCAACCTCATATAAAACGGCTTCCGATAAAGCAAACGGCTATGGAGCGGCAAACAATAGGACAATTAAAGATATACAATCTTTTATCTCTTTGATGAAATCAAAAAATATCTATACAATCGCCAGAATAGTTACATTTAAAGATGAGCTGCAAGCTTCAAATAATTTTGAATATGCAATAAAAAATAAAAAAAATGAGTTCTCAAGAGATGCCGATAAAATGGCATGGATTGATCCGTTTGATAAAAGAAGCCATGAATACACGGTTACAATCGCAGAAGATGCGGCTAATGCAGGATTTGATGAGATAAATTTTGATTATATTCGTTTTCCGGCAAAAACGGAGCTAAAACTATCAAAAGAGAGTACGGAAGAAAACAGGGTAAAAGCTATAGAAGATTTTTTGCTCTTAGCTAAAAACAGACTCAGAAAATACGGTACTTTTATCTCCGTTTCCATTTATGGAAACGCTTGTTGGCAAGAAGGTGATACGGGAATCGGACAAAAAATAGAGTCATTAGCTAAACATGCAGATTATATCGCTCCGATGCTCTACCCTTCGGGATTTGCTCAAGGCTCGTTCGGCGTAAAATATCCGGCAGATTATCCATATATTGCTATTTACAAAAGTATAAAAAATATAGAGGGAAAAATAGATTCAAAAAGAGTTAGACCTTGGCTGCAATCATTTAAAGATTATGCACACTCAAGAAGAGAATACAATAAATTTGAGATAAGAGAGCAGATAAAAGCGGCAGATGATATAAAAACAAGCGGCTGGATGATGTGGTCGCCGTCTAGTAAATATGATATTAACTGTTTTGTTAAAAAAGAGAAAAATGCTTTAATTCTCGGTTCAACGCTTTAGCATTAGGCATATACTGCTCAACTAGCGAATGAAACCTTTTTGAGTGGTTCATCTGTGCCAGATGTGCCAGTTCATGCACGACTATAAAATCAATCAATCTTTTGTCAATTTTTATGAGCCCCGTATTTAAAGTTATAACTCCTCTTGAACTACAACTTCCCCATCTGCTTCTCATTTTTCTAAATTTTATTTCGCTGTAACTTAAGTTCATTATATTTGAATAGTGCTCTACTCTTGGGGTAATGTAGCTTTGTGCATAATTTTTATAAAATTTGTCGTAGCATTTGGAAATATTGTCAGCGTTTGATACGGCTACACTTTTGAGATACTCTCTTAACTCTTTTGCTTCGTCAATATCAATACTGAAAATCTCTCCAAAGAGTATAACTTCATCTTGAATGTTTACTTTTTTTGGTGGGTTTTTTTCTACTGCTTGGAGCTGTTTTCTTATCCAAGACTCCTTCTCTGTGAGAAGTTTTTGGATATAGCTGTCTGAAACTCTTGGAGTTTTAATAGTTATTTCACCGCTTTTTTTA
>CAYHRD010000068.1:0-9960 GCA_964358925.1 uncultured Sulfurimonas sp. | reverse complement strand
TTACTCCGAGTTTTTTACCCTTTAACTCATATCCGTACCAATCTTCTCTTTTCCAGACTCTTTGTTCTTTTAAGTGGTTGTGTGAATACGGGAACATTCTCATACAAGAGAGCATATGCGCCATCGTAAGTTCAACTGCAGCAATAGTATTTGCAGTCGGAACATTCATTACGATTATCCCTTCTTTTGAACACCCTGGGATATCAACATTATCAACACCGACACCTGCACGAACTATTGCTTTCATGTTTTTAGCATGTGCAATAAATTTGTCATCAACATCCGTTGAACTTCTCGTAATCGCAACATCAGCTTTTTCGATGATATCTAAAAGTTTTTCTTTATCTTCATCGGCCGCCATTATAAAATTTATGCTCTCGTCATTACGAAGCATCTCTAAACCTGCTTCATGTATATGGTCACAAACTACTATGGTATGTTTTTGCATTATATATCCTCTTTGTATAGCCCGACATCGGCTGAAATTTGATAATTTTTTAACACTTCAACAAGAGAGTTTAACTTATCTCTGTCTTTTGAGTAAATGAGCAACTCCGCTCCACCTTTATCTTTTTTAAGATAATATTCTAATTGATGTCGCTTTAGCTCCTCTTTTAAACAGAAGAGCTGATATGGATCCAACAGTGGAGCTGAGAGTTTATAGATGGTACTATTTGCCACTTTCTCATTTAAATCAACTTGAATCAAAACCTCATTTACGGGATAGAAATATCCGGATTTTTCAGTTTTTGAAAAATGGTCTAACCAAATCTTCTCCGGCTCTTTTACAGCTGTTTCGCTTTTATGCTCAAGAGGAGTTAATTTAAAAGAAGTTTCATTTGAGTTAATTGAAATAAGAAAAATAACGATAAAAATAGCTACTCCCACTGCAATGAGTGGAGTAAGCCATTTTAAAATCTTTCGCACAATGTTTACTTAAATTTATCTTTAATTAAATCACCTAAAGAGTGTGATTGATTATCATTAATCTCTTCAAGCATCGCTTGGCTTTTTATGTAGTCTAATTTTTTAACAGAAAGACGAATACGATCACGGCGAGTATCTACAACCGCAATTGCAGCTTCAATTTTTTGACCTACCGCTAAATCACTTTTTTCTAACGGAGCTAAATCTTCATCACGGATAAGTGCATCAACACCGTCTCCTAAAGATACGAATACGCCGAAATCTTTAATATCGCGAATTGTTCCGGTTACAACACTGTTTAACTTGTGAGTTTTTGCAAATGCATCTATCGGGCTCTCTAAAAGCGCTTTTCTGTTTAATGATATTTTCTGATCTTCAGGATTGATTTTAGCAATCTTAACTTCAACTTTATCACCTGCTTTTAATAGATCCTTACACTTAACATTCTTATCCCAAGATACATCTTGATTGTGTAATAAACCCTCAATACCGTCAATGCGAACAAATGCGCCAAAATCGGTTAAAGATGTAACTGTTCCTGAAATCACATCACCCTCGTGGTGATTTTTCATAAATTCATCAAATGGTTTTGGTAAAAGTCTTTTTAATGAAACACGAAGTTTATGAGTTTTTGGATTAATTTCAATTACTTCAACATCAATCTCTTGACCTACTGTTAGGTAGTCATTAGGATTTTTAACATTTTTATCCCAAGAGATTTCAGATATATGTAAGAAACCTTCAATATCATTTCCTAAGTCAACAAATACACCGTAAGCTTCAACATTTGAAACAGTTACCGTAATTGTATCGCCCTCATCCAATTCACTCTCAACTTCTGCCCAAGGATCAGACTGAACTGCTTTGATAGATAGTGAAAGATGTCTTTTATCTTTATCGTAAGAGATAGCCTTAACCATTACGCTATCACCTTCTTTATAAAGCTTAGAAGGATTAACGGGACCTTTGTAGCTGATTTCGTTGTAGTGTACTAAACCGTCAACTCCACCAACATCTACAAACATACCGTAGCTAGTGATTTTTTTGATAGTACCCTCAACAAGAGCATCATTTTCCATTAGTTTGTCAATAATCTCTTTTTTCTTTTTGCGTTCGTCATTAAAAAGTTTACGACGAGATACAACGATTGAGTTTTGCTCCGGGTCTATCTTTACAACCTGAGCCTTGATTTTACGACCTACAACTTCATCAGTGTCTTTAAAAGCAGCTAATGAACGAGGCATAAAAAATGAAACATCATCGGCTTCAACTACATATCCGCCGCGATTTTTCTTAGTAATTACACCGTCAATAACGATATCTTCGAAGTTTTCTTTGTGTTGATCAATAAAATCAATAGTTTTTTGTTGTTCTAAAACTTTTTTATATGATATTTTAGGACGCTCGTTATAGTATCCTGTAACCATTACTTTAATTTTATCACCGACATTGAATTTCAATTTACCATTTTCGCTGATTTCGTCTAAACTAAGAATACCCTCTAGCTTATCGCCAACACCTACTAATGCTCTATTTTCATCCATTTGGATTTCTACAATTTCACCCTCTACAATGCGACTTGTCTCTTGCTGTTTCTCGCTTGCAGCAAACATTTCTGCAAAGTTCTCTTCTTCAAATGATTCGTTATCGAACGCCATTACCTATCCTCTGTTACATAAAAATTTCGTGATTATACCTAATTATTGATTAATTTATGCAGAAATAGAACTATAAAAAGCAGATTACTTTTTAATTTTTTAAATTATTTTCGATTGCATTAACAACATTTTGTATAATCCAATCAGGCGTTGAAGCACCTGCACTAATACCGCAAAACTCTTTAGTGTTAAACCATGAAAAATCCAACTCTTTTTCATCTTCGATATGATAACTGTCTTTGCAATTGTCGCAAGATATTTTAAAAAGCTCTTTAGTATTTGAAGAATTTTTTCCGCCTACGATTATCATAATATCGGCTTTGGCAGAAATTTTTCTAACAGCCTCTTGGTTTTCAAAAGTTGCATTACATATCGTGTTAAAAACCCTGACTTCTTTATGTCTTGGGATAAGATAATTTGCGATTTCCATGTAATCTTCAACTCTTCTTGTCGTTTGAGCAACTAGAGCAATTTTCTCTTTTAACTTTAGATTTTCAAGATCTTTGGAAGATGTAACCACGGTTGCACCGTACATTGCATAACTTTTTACGCCTTTAATCTCCGGATGAGCATCATCGCCGAAAATAATTATCTCATACCCTTGTTTACTCATCTCTTGACAAATTTGTTGCGGTTTTGTAACATATGGGCATGTTGCATCTACAACATTTACATTATTTGCCCTTAGCTCTGCCAATTCATTTTTTGGTATACCGTGTGTTCTGATTACTGCTTTGTCACCTGAGGCAAAACTTTTATGATTATCGGAAAGCCCGACATTAAAATCCTTCTCTAAGCGCTCAATCTCTTTAGAGTTATGTATTAACGGACCGTATGTTGCAGAATTTTTATTCTCTTCTGCTATTTTTATAGCTCGCTTTACTCCAAAACAAAACCCGTAACTCTCGGCAAGTTCAATTTTCATACTGTTTGGATTTTTGTAATTTTTTGTAAAAGTTCAAAAAAATTTGGAAAAGAGGTATTTACGCACTCAACATCCTCTACTTCCATTCCGCACTTAAGACCTGCTATCATAAAGCTCATAGCAATTCTGTGATCCCCATGGCTGTTGATGGTAGAGGCTTTAAGTTCTGAGCCTTTTACGCTATAACCGTCATGAACTTCGTCTACTTCAATCCCGCAAGCTCTAAGACCGTTTACTACGGTTGAGATTCTATCACTCTCTTTAACGCGAAGTTCCTCTGCATTTTTTACGACACTTACACCATCTGCACACGCAAAAGCGATAGATAGTGCCGGAAGTTCGTCTATAAGCCAAGATATATTATCTTCAACCGTTATAGCTTTAAGCAAAGAGTGCTTTACATATATATTTCCAATCGGCTCATACTTGTTATCAGTCGTCTCATATCTTATATCAGCACCCATTCTGCGTAGTGCCTCAAATGCTTCAATGCGTGTCGGATTTAGTGTAACGCCCTCTAAAACAACATCGGACTCAGGAGTAATAGCAGCTGCAACAGCAAAGAAAAATGCACTTGAAGGGTCGGCTGGAACTCTTATTTTTAAAGGTGAGAGAAGTTTTTTCATAGGTTTTATTTTAGTTACAAGTCCATCTACTTCTATCTCCGCGCCCATACCTTTTAACATTCTCTCTGTATGGTCTCGGCTAAGTTCCGGCTCACTATAGCTACACTCTCCATCAGCTCGTAGAGCAGCTAAAATCATAGCACTCTTAACTTGTGCCGAAGCGATTTTACTCTCATAATTAAACGCTCTAAGAGACGCTCCTCTAATGCTCAGCGGTGCTAAATCACCGTTGTTTCTGCCATCAAGCTTTGCACCTATATCACGAAGCGGAGCAGTTACTCGCTTCATAGGACGACGGCGAAGATACTCATCTCCCGTTAAAACAAAATGTCCCTCTGCCGAACTCAAAAGTCCGCAAAAAAGCCTCATTCCGGTTCCTGAATTTCCGCAGTCTAAAATTTCACTGCTCTCTTTTATCCCGTCGGAACTTATCTTGATAGTTACACCGTCATCTTCTACGGTTGCACCTAAATTTTTTACAATTTGTAGAGAGTTTAGCGTATCTTCCGCTCTTAAAAAGTTAGTTATTTCACTTGTTCCGTCTGCCAACATGGCAAACATTGCACATCTGTGAGATATTGACTTATCAGGTGCAATCTCAGAAATACGAAGTGAAAAATTTGCCGCTTTACTAACTTTTACGCTGTTCATCTAATACCAATTCCTAGTTTATTATTAAGTGCATTTAAAATAGATTCCATTGCTTTTGTAATATCTTCTTCTTCAAGTGTTTTATCATTTGACTGTAGAACAAAACGGATAGATAAACTCATATTTTCACCTAGTAATTCATCACTGTATTTGTCAACAGGATAAAAACGAACAAGTTCTTCTATTGCAGATTTCTCTATAACATCTTTAACTTTTTCGTAACTCATCTCTTTTGGCATTACAATACTCAAATCTCTATATGATGCCTGATATTTTGAAGTTTTTTTCGCAGTTTTTAAACTATTTGGCAGTTTTTCAAAATCAAGTTCACACATATATGTTATGCCTAAATCATAACTATCTTCAACATTTGGATGAAGACGGAAAAGCTCTCCGACAGTTTCACCGTTTATGACTACGGCAGCACACTGGAAAGGGTGTGAGAGCGAATGCACGGTTTTAAACTCACGAAGTTCAAACTCTCCTACAATATTAGAAACCCTTTGAGCAAAAAATCCAAAATCAACTTTTAGAGGTTTCCCGAAGTTTGATAAACTTTGAGACTCTCTATCTCCGCTAAAGAGTATCGCCATCTTTAGAGACTCTTCTCTTTGTGAGCTAAACACGGAACCCACCTCAAAGAGTTTTACAGATGAGTATCCGTTTTTAGAATTATTTGATGCGGCTCTGAGTAATCCTGTTAAGAGCGTAGATCTTAGAGTGTCTAGCGTATTTACGATAGGGTTAAGCAGCTCTTTACTCTCATCAATAGTTTCAAATCCATACTCCTCTAAAACTTTTTTCTCATCAAAAACAAAATGAACAGACTCAAAAAACCCGCTATAAGCCGCTTTATGTCTATATGTTTGTCTTTTTTTATATCTAAAATAATCATCCTTAAGCCTGTTATCTTCCGTAAAGATAAAAGGTTTTGAAGGAATGTTGTCAATACCTATCAAACGAACAATCTCTTCAGCTATATCTTGTATATTTGATATATCGTGTCTAAATTTTGGAACTGAAATAACAAAATCCTCAGCTGATAATTTTGTAGTCTCAAAACCTAAATTTTTCAATATTTTCGTTATTTTAGCTTTGTCTATATTGGCACCGACAATCTCATCAATCTCTTTTTTGCTGACGCTTATGATTTTATCTTCATGCATATCGTAAAGTTCAATCGTACCGCCGAAAACAGATGAAGCAGAGTTTGATTCAATAAAATCGATACAATAATTTAGACCTTGGTCTAAATCAGGCTCACTTCCTCTTGAAGCTCTATAATAACTATGACCCGTAGCCATTTTTTTACTTTGCATTTTTTTAGAGATAATATCCGGCGGGATATAGCTAGCTTCAATTAAGACAATTCCCTCATCGCTAGTCGCTTTAGAAGCATCTTCTTGAGTTATTCCTATAGTAGAAGCTTTCTTATTTTCTCTTGCCATTATTGATGCAAATCCATTCTCATCTTGACATAATGATGCTTTTGCTAATATCTCATCATTGGCACAGAAAAAGCCATGATTATATGCTCTTAAAACAACTCCGCTGCTATGTGTTGCATAGGCTATAGCAGACTCTATATCTATCTCTTTTTTCTCTTCTATTTGTAAAAGTCTAAGTTTAACGACAAAAGACAATTTCAATTCTTTTAAATCCACCGCTTTATAGCGAATATTTACATTTAAATTATTTTCATGCGAAAGAGCCAAAATTCGCCCTATTCCGACTCTTTTCTCTTCACTCTCTTTTATATTTCTTTCTCTAAGCACTCTATCAAAGGCTGCACTCAAATCTCTTGCAATACCTCTAATACTTAAACAGTCACCTCTGTTTGCCGTTAATTCTATCTCTATAACATCATCGCTAAATATCGGATTTTCGCAAACTTCTTGACCCAGTTTGTATTTTCCTATACTGCTATCAAGCTCTATTATCCCGTCTTTTGAGTCCGGCAAACCTATTTCTTTAGCCGAACAAATCATACCCTCCGACTCAACGCCGCGAAGTTTTACCGGTTTTATAACCGTACCGTCAGGCATAACTGCACCTATAGTCGCAACTATGACATCAAGACCGGCTCTGACATTTGAAGCACCGCAAACAATTTGTCTAACGGCATCTCCGACATCTACTTTACAAACATTTAACTTATCCGCATCTGGATGTTTTTCGCACTCTAAAACTCTGCCGAATACTATTTTTTTAGGAACATCGTTAGTTGAGACGCTATCTACCTCTAAACCGATAGAGTTAAATGTTTTTACCAACTGATCCGTAGATATCCCGTTTAAATCTATCCACTCGTTTAACCAACTTCTAGTAACTATCATTGAAACTGCTCCAGCAACTTAATATCTCCCTCAAAAAGCGAACGAAGATCTCCTATCTGATGAATTAGCATTGCAAATCTCTCAACTCCAAGACCAAAAGCATATCCGCTTACATTTTCATATTTCACTGCAGCAAAAACATTAGGATCTACGATTCCGCAACCTAAAACTTCCAGCCATCCGGTTTTAGAGCAAACTCTGCAGCCCTCGCCTTTACAAAATACACATGAGATATCTACCTCTGCCGAAGGCTCGGTAAAAGGGAAGAAACTAGGACGAAAACGAACTTTTACATCGCCGAACATATACTTTAAAAAATCTTCTAAAATAAATTTCAAATTTGCAAAAGAGACTTCTCCCTCTTTATCAACCAAAAGCCCTTCAACTTGATGAAACATAGGAGTATGAGTGATATCGTAATCCCTTCTAAAAACAGCTCCCGGTGCTATCATACGGATAGGAGGCTTTGTACTTATCATTGTTCTTATCTGAACAGGCGATGTATGTGTACGAAGCAGCATCTCGTCTTTAAAATAAAATGTATCTTGCATATCGCGGGCAGGATGATATTTTGGAAGATTTAGAGCTTCAAAGTTATTAAAATCATCTTCTACCATCGTTCCAGTTTTTACGGCAAAATTCATAGATGAAAAATATTCTACTATTTTATCCATAGTCTCCATAACCGGATGCAGTGCACCTGCTTGGGAATTTGAGCTAAACATAGTTACATCAACTGCTTGCGCTTTCATATGTGCTTGCAGTTCTAATGTTTGAAGAACTATTTTTCTAGCTGTTAATTCATTCATAAGTGCATTTTTATGCGTGTTTAACTCTTGTGCAATTTTTGATTTTTCTTCATCCGGTGCTGCTTTCATCTTAGCAAATTCTGCTACCAAAACACCTTTTTTTCCAAACACAGCTATACGAATTTCTTCGATTTTATCAACACTCTGTGCATCTTTTATTGCGTCATACCAATCTTTCAATAGACTCACCCATACTGGAGGGAAATTCCCTCTTAAATTTTAAGGGGATTATAGTCAAATATAATTTATATATAGCTTCATTTAGCATTTTATATGCTACAATAAATAAAAAAAGGAAGCATAATGTGCATATTTTGTAAAATAATTAACAATGAAATACCATCAAATGTTATATTAGAAAATGAAGATTTTTTGGCGTTTCACGATATAAATCCAAAAGCTCCTGTACATATACTGGCTATTCCGAAAGTGCATGTGGATAGTTTTAATGAAGTAACGCCCCAAATTATGAAAGAGATGACTATTTTTATGCAAGATGTTGCAAAAGAGTTAGGTATTGACAAAAGCGGATATAGAGTTATAACAAACATTGGAGAAGACGGAGGGCAAGAGGTAAAACATCTCCATTTTCATCTGCTAGGCGGAGCAAAACTTGCATGGTCGCATTTAAGCGACGCAGACCCAAAGAGTATGATTTAAAGTTGCCCTATGACGGGCAGCTCTCTATCTTGCCCATATCTATTTTTAAACCGCCGCCTGAAATAATCTTTTCATTCTCTTTAATCTTTTTTCCGTTATGAGTCACTGAGTACGATACGGCAACCGAATCTCTGATTGTGTTGATTGTTGAGCAGTATGTCTCTAATGAAGCCATAACCCATCTAGCAGCCACTATATCATCCGCATCGGAATCAAATCTGTAATCAAGGTGCAGAGTGTTGAATTTTTTAGGAAAATCATCATTTCTCACTGCATCGCCGTCAATTACTAAATTTGCAACTGTTTTATTTTGATTTTTCGGCATCATAACCATATCTGTGGCACTGCATGAGATAATTCCGGCTAAAAAATACTCTATCGGAGTTATAACAGGGCAATCAATAATAAAACTGCTTTTATCTGTTTTTGCTTCAAATTTCATCTCGTTTAAATGTGATATTGATATTTTCATTAATTATTGCTCCAAAAAGTTTTTAAAATATTTTAATTGATCATCTGTTCTTTGCGTAGAAGTTCCGCCTGCAGAAGTTCTGGCATTCATAGAGTTTTCAATCGATAAAAATTCTAAAACATCTTCGCTAATTCTACTATCAATCTCTTGAAGATATTTTAGCTCGATATCACTCAAATCAATTTTTAGCTCTTCACTCTTGGCTACCGCTTTGCCTGTAATAAAGTGAGCTTCTCTAAAAGGGATATCACATTTTTGAACTAGATAATCTGCTAAATCAGTAGCGCTTAAGTGTCCTACTTTACAAGCGCTTAACATATTTTGAGGCTTGACGGTCATTGTTTTTAGTGCTTCTTTAAGTATCTCTAATGAAATTTGCGCAGTTTTCACTGCATCAAAAACACCCTCTTTGTCCTCTTGCGTATCTTTATTGTAAGCTAAAGGAAGTCCTTTCATAACAGTTAGAAGCCCCATCAAAGAACCGTAAACTCGTCCTGTTTTACCGCGAAGAAGTTCCGGAACATCAGGGTTTTTCTTTTGAGGCATAATTGACGAGCCTGTTGAGTACTCATCGCTAAGCTCAATAAATCTAAACTCGTAACTTGACCACATAACCAACTCTTCGCTCAAACGAGAGATGTGCATCATCATGGTTGAAATATTGAATAAAATCTCTAACGCAAAATCTCTATCGCTTACCGTATCTAAACAGTTTACGCTTACGCCGCTAAAGCCTAAAAGTTCAGCCGTCATATCTCTGTCAATTTTGTGAGGAGTTCCTGCAAGCGCCGCACATCCAAGAGGAGAGATATTGTTTCTCATATATGAACTCTCAAATCTCTCAATATCTCTTTTAAACATTGACAAATATGCGCTTAGATGAAAAGCAAAATTAA
>CAYHRD010000067.1:0-10073 GCA_964358925.1 uncultured Sulfurimonas sp. | reverse complement strand
CAAATGTAAAAACAAAGTTTAATGAACTTAATTTGGATATTAAAAATTTTACGCTCTTAGCAGAGAAACCATTTTCTTATAAGATGAATTTAGTTTTAAACGACAAAACCTCATGCAGCTCAAATGGCGATATCAAAGATAAATTCTCGGAAGCAAAAACCCGTCTTGCTTGTAAAAATCTTGATGTTGTTCATTACCGACCGTACATAGACCAAATCGCCTCAAATATGTTAAAGAGTTACGATATTTTGCTAAAAAGTTCAATGCTGAATTTTGATGCAAATGTTACTTTAAAAGATGAAAATTCAGAGATGTCCGCTTTGGTAAAGAGTGCAAATCTATCTCTTGATAATTTTGCACTTAACCACAAAAAGAGCAATGAAAATCTGGTGAATTTTAAAAATTTTGATGTAAAGGGTGTTAGCTTAGATACGAAAACAAAAGCCGTAACTATTGAAAAAGCATCTTTTGGCGGTTTGGAAGCAAATGTCAAAAGAGAGAAAAATGGAGCTTTTAATTTTGAGGGCTTGATAGAGACAAAATCTAACATTTCAAAGAGCATAAAAAAAGATGAAAAAAAAGATGAAAAAGCATATAGAGTAAAACTAAAATCATTTAATATTAATTCTGCAAAAATAAGTTTTAATGATAAAAGCATAGAAAAAGGTGCAAAAACAACTCTGGATAAGATAGATTTTAGCGCCGATGATATAGATTCAAAAGAGAATAGCCTCTTTAAATACAATCTTGCGTTTAGAGTAAACAGCAGAGGAGTCGTAAAATCCGGCGGCGAGATAAAACACACTCCGCTTGAGCAAAAAGGTACAGTCGCATTTCACAAAATTTCTCTAAAAGAGCTTACTCCCTACATAGAGGAGTCGACATTTTTAAAAATCAGCGACGGATACCTAAATCTAAAAAGTACGACTGCTTATAGGCAAAAAGATAAAAAACATAACTTTAATGTTGACGGAGAGTTAAGCGTTGAAGAGTTTTTTTTGCACGACGACAGAGACGGCAGCACGATAGCTTCTTTTTCAAAAGCCGACCTAAAATCGTTTAATCTCAAATCAAATCCTAACTCTTTATATATCGACGAGGCGCTTCTTGACTCTTTTTATCTGGATGCTATGATATATGAGAACAAAAGTATGAATCTTGCCAAACTTCTAAAACAAAAAGAGCAGAAAAATCAAAAAATATCGCAGAAAATTGATGAAAAATTTGCGTTTAGATTGCTAAAACTTAAAGTCTCAAACGGGAGTGCAAATTTTGCCGACTATTCGCTTCCGATAGATTTTAAAACATCTATTCACGACTTAAACGGCAATATCTATGCCATTTCAAACAATGATGGGGAAGTAGCCTATGTCGATATGGACGGAGCGGTTGACGAGTACGGTTCTACCAAATTAAAAGGGAGTTTTGAGCCGTCAAATATAAAATCGTTTTTGGATATAGATTTTAATTTTAGAAATCTAAATCTTAACGCCCTCAGCGGATATAGCGCACAGTTTGCAGGCTATAAAATAGACAAAGGCAAACTCTTTTTAGATTTAAAGTACCGTATAAATAACTCCGAACTTGTTAGCAAAAACAGTATCGTCATAAAAAATATGAAATTAGGCGATGAGGTAAAGGATGAAAATATCACAAAACTGCCGCTTGGTTTTGCCATTGCACTGCTTGAAAACAGCGACGGCGTTATAGATATAGATATGCCGATTGAGGGAAATGTGGATAAACCGGACTTTAAGTACGGAACTATAATCATGAAAGCTTTATCAAATCTCATACTAAAAGCTGTTGCTTCGCCGTTTACATTTTTGGGAAAATTGATTGGGATAGAGGGAGATAAGCTAAAAAATATAGATTTTGAAGCAGGTGAATCTTTACTTTTGCCGCCAGAGAGAGAAAAACTTGATAATCTTGTAGATATTTTGCTAAAAAAACCTAAGCTAAGCTTAGCGATTAGCGGAGGTTTTGACAGTGAAAAAGATTTAGAGGCGCTGAAATCTAAAAAATTAAAAGAAAAAGTATTTGAGATAAGCAAGCAAGAACAGCCGACAATTCAAATTTTAGCAAGAATATATGTCCAATCGGGCGGCGACATAAAATCTCTCCAGGATGAGCTTAGAGTAAAAACAGGCAGAGAGTTGTCAAGCGGAGAGTATCAAAAAGAGTTGTATACCAGATGTATAAACGCTCAAATCGTAGCAGAGGATGAGTTAAATAAACTGGCAGATAAAAGAGCAAAAATCATTCAAAACTATTTGGCAGAGACTAAAAAAATTGATGTTAAAAAAGTTATAGTGAATGAAGCAAAAAGTGTGAGTAGTTCGCAAGACGGCTTAGTAGGTACGGCGCTAAAAATAGAGGTAAAATAGAGTTTAAAACTATTTTGCTATAATTCATTTTTATAATATAACTATATGAATAAAATTATAGATTGCCACGCTTGTCATTGCGAGCGAAGCGCGGCAATCTCAATGACGGTCATTGCGAGCTTCTTTAGAAGTGCGGCAATCTAAAGATATGCTTATTCAAAAGATACAAGTAAAGGAATTATATGCCGTTTTCACAGAAGAATAGAAAAGGTACTATTAACGGAGTTATTTTTGTAGCTATTTTTGCTGCAGCAGCCACCATGATTTCGGAGCTTGAGTTTATCAAGGCTCTCGGTATTTCGCCTCTTGTTATAGGTATCGTTCTTGGGATTTTTTACGCAAATACGCTTCATAACAATACTCCAAAAGAGTGGAGCGGCGGAATAACTTTTTCTGCAAAAAAGATTTTAAGATTTGCCATAGTTTTTTACGGCTTTCGCATAACTTTTCAGCAGATTGCCGAGGTAGGAGTAGAGGGGTTTATGGTCTCTCTAATTATGCTCTCCACCACATTTGTTTTAGGAACATGGGCGGGTCAAAAGCTCTTTAAGATGGATAGAGACACTTCAATGCTTAGTGCCGCTGGAGCTTCTGTTTGTGGAGCGGCAGCAGTTTTGGCAACCGAGCCTGTTTTAAAAGCTGAGGAGCATAAAGCCGCAATCGCCGTCTCAATGGTTGTTCTCTTTGGAACGATAGCGATGTTTTTATATCCGGCACTCTACAACATGGGTGTTTTCGATATGAGTGCAAAAGAGTTCGGTATCTATGTCGGCGGAACCATTCATGAAGTAGCTCAAGTTGTAGCGGTTCCTGCTTCTGTACCGGGTGCAAGTGCAGAGATGGCGAATTCGGCGGTAATTGTGAAAATGACTAGAGTTATTATGATTGCGCCGATGCTTATCATCTTGGGAATTTACCTCTCATACAGT
Source organism: uncultured Sulfurimonas sp. (assembly GCA_964358925.1). GTDB lineage: Bacteria > Campylobacterota > Campylobacteria > Campylobacterales > Sulfurimonadaceae > Sulfurimonas. The sequence goes on along the minus strand of CAYHRD010000067.1, from coordinate 6,757 downwards.
GCTAAAAAAAGCGGAGGAGAAGCAGGCGGAGTGAAGCTGGTTATCCCTTGGTTCGCGGTTTACTTTATCGGTATGGCAGGATTTAACTCGCTAGGATTGTTACCTCAAGCCGTGGTAGATATTATTAATAGGGCAGACACTTTTTTACTGACTATGGCAATGACGGCTCTTGGAATGGGTACGATATTTGCAAAGTTTAAAGGTTTGGGGCTAGCGCCTATCTACACTGCCGGCGTTATGTTTGCTTGGCTTATGGTGGGTGGATATTTTATTACAAAATGGGTTGTAGCGGTGTTTTAACCACTTGTAACTTTTAACTAAAAACTATATAATAGAATTTTAAAATCAAGGAGTCAGTGATATGTCATATTTGCCAAATACGCTTAACTCCTATTGGCTTTGGCGGGAAGTTTCGTCAAAGCTAGGCGTATCAAATCCGGCTTATAAATATTGGAAAAGCACTCCTAATTTAAAATTGAACAATAAATATCTCTTTGTACAAAAAAATACTTTGCCGCAAAAACATCAACATGTAGAGAAGATATTAACCGATCTCTCCGGTCATCTACCGATAAAGTATGCTTCAGATAGGCTGCATGTAAGCGAACACATATTTTCGTATGACAGAATGAAACTTCACAGAGAGTTTGAGTATAAATTTGTCGAAGATGTAAAATTTGTAAATATAAAAAAATTTTTTATAGAGTTTGGCATAAAAGTGAACAAAAATTCGATTATTCAGCTTGGAAAGATTAAAGATTTGGAGATTACTTCAAACTCTACATTTTATAATCTAAAAAATGATTACGGTTTGGTAGTGTACGAATAATGAATACATTTTTTATAGAGTTTCGTGACCCGCTTTTTGGGATAATAATATTTTTTGTTCTTATCTTTGTAATAACGGCTTTTTCATATTGGTTTACTAGATATAAGAAAAGAGAGGATTACAAGCATCTTGATAAATTTTTACAGCAGTTTCATGCCGCTCCTTCTCAAGATGAGTTAAAAGTATTGATTGCAAAAGGTGAACTCTCTGAAAAATCTTGGCTTTTACTAGCCAACTCATATGCAAAAGGCGGCAATTATGAAAAAAGCATCGAGATATATAGCGAACTTTTAAAAGTAGGCGATAAAGCAAACTACAGAGATACCATGTTTTTGTTAGGTAAAACTTACTTTAAAGCAGGTTTTCTTGAACGCTCAAGACAGATTTTTTTAGAGATATTAAAAAATAACCCTCGCACCCCTCAAGCACTCAGTTACCTGCTTTTAGTATATGAACAGATGAAAAATTATACTTTAGCGCTTGAAGTATTAGAGCCTTTGGGTGAGTTAAAAAAAGATGTCAGCACAGAGAGTACTTATCTAAACGCTCTGTTGATTTTAAACACTTCCGGAATGAAAGCGGAGGAAAAAGTTTATAAATTGCTAGAGATATATAAGAGAAGCAATCAATTGACATATCTTATTTTTGAGTATATATTTAGAGTCAATCCAGAAGTTGCGTGGGAAAATTTTGACACTTCTAAAGCCGAGTTGATAGTTGATATATTATGGAACTCTAATAAAAAAGATTTGAATTTTGATATAATAATGCAAAATGGCTATTTAAAGGAACTTTATACCGCAAAAGGGTACATTAAAGAGGCGGTAAAAAGTTCTGTTTTTGAGCTTGATGTGCTTATAAATCTTGATCCAAAGGCTAACGCAACGCTCGGTTTTGAGTATATCTGCGACAACTGTAAAGTAGTCTATCCGTTTGCTTTTAGCCGTTGCAGTGGCTGTCACGCCATAGATACATCCAGAGTAGAATTGTCTATCGTTAAAGATTATCATAAGGATTTCGGTGAAGAAAATAACTCTTTTCAGTGACGGAAGTGCTTTGGGAAATCCCGGACCAGGAGGATACGCGGCGATACTCAGGTTTGGAGATAAGGAGCGAGAGGTTTGCGGGGGAGAGATTCATACTACAAACAACAGAATGGAGCTTTTGGCGGTTATTGAGGGCTTGAGAGCCTTGAAGGAGCCTTGCAATGTGGATATCATCTCAGACTCGTCATATGTTGTAAAAGGGATAAACGAGTGGCTTGAGGGCTGGATAAAAAGAGATTTTAAAAAGGTGAAAAATCCGGATTTATGGGAAGCGTATTTAGAGGTTTCAAAGAGTCATAAAATAAACGCTATCTGGGTGAGAGGACATGACGGACACATTGAAAACGAGAGATGTGATATATTGGCAAAACAAGAGGCCCAGAAGATGAAAAGGCAGTAAAATGAGCAAAAATATAGAAGATTTAGAAGAGGTTTTGGGTTATAAGTTTAAAAATCAAAAGCTCATTATCGAAGCGCTGACGCATAAAAGTTATAAACAGCCCTACGATAATGAGCGACTTGAGTTTTTGGGTGATGCAGTTTTGGATCTTATTGTAGGAGAGTATCTTTATTTTAAGTTTCCAAACTCAGATGAGGGAAATCTCTCAAAAATCAGAGCAGCGCTTGTAAATGAAAACGGATTTGATAAACTAGCTAGGTCAATTAATCTGGGCGAACATATCTATCTCTCAAACGCAGAAGAGAACAACGGCGGAAGAGAAAAAGCGTCGCTTCTCTCAAACGCTTTTGAAGCGATAATAGGAACAATCTATCTTGAGTCAGGGTTAGATGCAGCAAAAGCAATAGCAATTAGTATAATTGAGAAAAACCATAAAGAGATATCGTTAGACTCGCTTTTTAGGGATTTTAAAACTTCCTTACAAGAGTTGACGCAGGCTAGATTCGGAGAAACTCCGGAGTATGTCGTAGTTGCAAGTCGCGGACCTGATCATCAAAAAGAGTTTGAAGTAGCAGTAATGATTCAAGGTATAGAGTATGCCAGAGCTGCCGGAAAAAGCAAAAAAATTGCTCAGCAAGAGGCTGCAGAGATGGCTCTAAAACTTTTAAATAAGGAAACAAAATGAATAGTTTTGGTCAAAAATTAAAGTTTAGCACTTTTGGCGAGTCGCATGGCAGGGCGATAGGGTGTTTGCTTGATGGAGTTCCGGCGGGACTTGATGTAGACGAAGAGTTTATCCAAAGAGAGCTTGACCGCAGAAAACCTGGAAAAACAGAGTTTGAAACGGCAAGAAAAGAGGATGATATAGTAGAAATTTTAAGCGGTGTTTTTGAGGGGAAAAGTACGGGAACCCCAATTGCGATGGTTATATACAACACAGACCAAAAGTCAAAAGATTACTCTAATATAAAAGATGTTTTTCGCCCCGGACATGCAGACTTTACCTACTTTTACAAATATGGCATCAGGGATTATCGCGGAGGCGGGCGAAGCTCAGCAAGGGAGACGGCGGCAAGAGTTGCAGCCGGTGCAATTGCAAAACTGATGTTAAAAGAGTTAAATATTGAAGTTTTAAGCGGTATATGCGAGATAGACGGGATAAAATCAGAACTGTTTGACTACGAAGCTGCCAAAAAAAGCATAATCTATGCACTTGACCCAACTAAAGAGCAAGAGCAAAAAGATGCAATATTAAGAGCAAAAAACGAACATGACTCTGTCGGCGGAGTCTCAAGAGTCCTTGTAAAAGGCGCGCCCAAAGGTCTTGGACAGCCGCTTTATTATAAACTTGATGCAATTTTAGCAGACGCTATGATGGGTATAAATGCCGTTAAAGCCGTTGAAATCGGTGACGGAGTGCTTAGCGCATCTTTGAGAGGGTCAAATAACAATGACGAAATAAGAGCGGATGGATTTGTAACAAACCATTCAGGCGGAATTTTGGGCGGTATCAGCAACGGAGATGAGATAGTAATGAATGTCTATTTTAAACCGACCCCCTCTATTTTTAAAGAGCAAAAAACCGTGACGACTAAAAATGAAGAAGTTGATTTTTCGCTTAAAGGACGACATGACCCGTGTGTCGCTATAAGAGGAACCGTGGTTTGCGAGGCGATGGCAGCTCTGGTTATAGCCGATATGCTACTTTTAAATATGGGCTCTCAAATGGAGAGAGTAGTTAAATATTACAAGTAGTAAATAGGGTTGCCATTGATATATAAGTTAAATACTGTTAGAATGAGTCTACAAAAATAAGGAGAGCAGTAATGCGTATTTTTTTATCTATTTTAATTTTAACATTTAGCGTTTATGCGAAAACTCTGTTTAGCAATGATAAGCAGGTGGATAGTAGCCAATACATAAATTCATTAAAAGATTTAGTTATAGCAACACAAAAAACAAGAGGTTTGACAAATAGCTACCTAAACGGCAATCAAGTCGCTTTAATGTTGGTTCAAGACGCTAAAAGCGATATGAAAAAAGCTATCGATAGTATGGAGTCTTTGGGATTGGCATCGGATCCGGTGATAAGCCAAAATGCAACAGAGGTAAGCAAAAAATTAATGGAGCTTAATCGTAAAGCATTTAAGCTTGAGGCAAAGGTTGCTTTTGATAGATATACACAAGAGATAGCAAATGTTTTAGCACTTGCGCAAATGGTTAGCAAGCGAAGTTCGGAGCATATGAGTCCTTTTGCAAAAGAGGCTTCGCAGGTTATGATGGAACAGATGCTACCGCTCACCGAGTATGTAGGTCAACTAAGAGGTATGGGTTCCGGTATAGCGGCTAAAGGCGAAACGACAACGGAGCAAAGAGAGAGGTTGTTGATTATGATTAGCGAGACAAACAAGATAAACGATAATCTTCAAAGAAATATGAAAGACCTTGTTTCTAAAGGCTCAAATCATTATAATCAAGATATCGGCTCTAAGGTTTCAAAGATGAACGACTCCATACAGAGTTATACGACATTTATCAAAAAAGAGTTTTATAAAGATGCCGTAACAGTCAATCCGGATAATTATTTTGATAAAGGAACCCAGATAATCGTGCAGATTATCTCAGTCTATAACGAAACCAATAAAGCTATCTTAGACAATTCAAAAGGTTGGATATAAGATGATATCAAAGCAGTGAAATTACTGCTTTGGCTCAATTGCATTTTTAGCTGATTTTATAGCGGTGCCGAGTGCCGTCTTAGCAATTCCCCAAGCTTGAGTTCCCATTCTTTTTGCCTCTTTGGCAGTGTTTGAATGAAGTGCCGTATCTGCCTTTTTTACCGCCGTTTTAGCTAGCAAAGAGAATTTCTCTTTCATTACAAGCGCTGTCTCTTTTGACATATGAACCAACTCTTCAAGGTCGTAGTGCATTTTGCTATTTAGTTCTAAAAGAGTTTTCTTTGTAGTCTGCGTACTCTCATTTGCTTGGGTCTGAACAACTTGCGAGAAAAGTATGTCGGTTTGATTTAAATCCTGCATAATCGTATCATAATCTTCTATAAGTATATGTTTTGCTTCAAGCGGCATAAAAGCCAGTCTCTTTTTAAATCTCTCAATGGATTCTATAAGACCGCTTCTCATGCCTTTAAGTGTCGCTTCTAAAATATCCTCTGAAAAGTTTGGTGATGCTTCGGCAATTTCTATTGAGGAATGTAAAATGGTGGAAAGAATTTTTCTAACTCTTATCGTGTTAAGCGTTCCCTCTTTGATGGTTTCAAAAGTAAGCTCTTTTATAATCTCCTCAATCATATTTTTTGCTTCGCTGTCTTTTGATTTCTCAAGTGCGGTAATAATTGCACTTTCAACAGTTTCGCTAAGAAGGTCAAAAAGGTCAATCGACTGAAGCTTTGCCTGATGAAGTTTTGAAAGTGTCGTTACATCATTTTTATCTATCATAGACTCTATTTCATTAAAAATATAGTATTTTGCCTCCTGCAGTTCATGCAACTTTTTTTCTATGCTCTTTTCAAGCAACTCTTTTTGTAACAAAAACTCTTCTAGCTCGTCGCGTAAATTTTTTGTTCTCTCACCTATAATCGCCGATGTAGCGTCTTTTATCTCGTGAAGATTTAATTTTTCAAATTCAATCTTTTGCAGCTCTTGTAAATTCATAGTAAACTCCTTTTAAAGTACCATTTTTATATGTTGATGAGCCTTTAGGGCTTGATAGATAAAGTTTCTGTCATCTTCATTATGCACAAGCATATCCAAGTTCATACTTATATACTTGCCGCCTTTAGAATTATTCGAGTGAGTCAGCTTATGTTCTCTCTCATCAATAACATCCCGTATAGCTTTTTTTAATGCTTCTACTTCAGAGGCTATCAGCTTGTAAGACCAAGAACATGGATATGTAAGTTCTAGTTTCTCATCTCTAGCGTTTAAAATCTCCACTTTTGCCTCCCGATTTTTCTTCTAGTTGCACATTTCGTATTATCATCCCTTTATCAATCGCTTTTACCATGTCATAAATTGTTAAAAGTCCTATACTCGTACCCGTCAGTGCTTCCATCTCAACACCTGTTTGACCTGTAAGTTTTGCAGTAACCGTGAGTTTAAATCCCGGAAGTTCTGCCAACTCTTCAACATCACAATTAATCCCGCTCAAGTTTAGCGGATGACACATCGGTATAAGTTCGCTTGTTTTTTTTGTTCCCATAATAGCCGCAATAACAGCAGTTTGAAGTACGGGACCTTTCTTTGTCTTTTGACTTACTATGGCGTCATAAGCATCTTGGCTCATCTCTATAATGCCGCTTGCAACCGCTACTCTGGTTGTTTGATTTTTGTCCGAAACATCAACCATTTTCGGTCTGTCTTTTTCATCTAAATGCGTTAATTTCATATTTTCTCATTTCTTATAGAACGCAAAATGAGCAGAGCCCATTTTGCTACGCTAGCCGCTGTGGCACTAAAGCTTGTC
>CAYHRD010000066.1:0-10158 GCA_964358925.1 uncultured Sulfurimonas sp. | reverse complement strand
ATGGTGCGGATGAGAGGACTTGAACCTCCACACCTTACGGCACTAGATCCTAAGTCTAGCGTGTCTGCCATTTCACCACATCCGCATGTAGTTATTTAAATCTAATATTTTAATTTCTTAACTTTTTAAAAAGTTAAAGCTTTAGTGCCTTAGCGGCTAGCGTAGAAAAATGGACTTAGTTCATTTTTCGTTTAAATTAAGTGGTGCGCCCTAGAGGATTCGAACCTCTGGCCGATGCCTTAGAAGGGCATTGCTCTATCCAGCTGAGCTAAGGACGCATACATCATAAAAATGGTGCGCCCGATAGGATTCGAACCTATAACCGTCGGATCCGAAGTCCGAAACTCTATCCAATTGAGCCACGAACGCCACAAAGTTTATTATTTTTTTTAAGTTTTTTTTATATTTTTTTATTATGGGGTGGGATGCGGGGCTCGAACCCGTGACCCTCGGCACCACAAACCAATGCTCTAACCAACTGAGCTAATCCCACCATGTTTTTAAAAAATATAAAAATGGTCGGGGTGAAAGGACTCGAACCTTCGGCCCCTTGGTCCCAAACCAAGTACTCTAACCATACTGAGCTACACCCCGACCTATACATTAAAAGCAACCTAATGGCTGATTAATGAGGCGAAATTATAGTTAATTACTTTTTAAAAGTCAATAGCATAACACCATAATTTTAAAAGTTTTTATTAAATTATTCAAATTAGTTTGTTACAATACTCAAATATTCTTTAAAAGGTTGGATTTTGAGTGAAATTTTTATAAGCATTAACTCTTTTTTAGAAGCAATTCTATTTTTTGATATTTTATTTGGGAGTATGGACGGCGTTCATCTGCCGTTTTTAGTCGTTTGGCTTATACTAGGCGGCGTTTATCTTACTATCTTAACAAAATTTATAAATTTAAGAGCCATGAAACACTCATTTGACATAATCAGAGGCAGATACAAAACAGCCGAGGATAGAGGAGAAATCTCTCCTTTTGGAGCGTTAACTACTGCGTTAAGTGCTACGGTTGGACTCGGAAATATCGCAGGAGTTGCTCTTGCAGTTTCAATCGGAGGTCCAGGGGCTACTTTTTGGATGATTATTGCCGGTTTTTTAGGGATGAGTTTAAAGTTTACAGAGGTAACGCTCTCTTTAAAATATAGAGAATTCTTGCCCGATGGCACTGTTATGGGTGGTGCAATGGAGTATCTCTCTAAAGGTTTAGCAGAAAAAGGGTATGCAAAAATCGGGAAAATTTTATCTCTAATTTTTGCTGTTTTTATGATTGGCGGGGCTATTGGAGGCGGAAATGTTTTTCAAGTCTCTCAAACACTCAGTGCCGTATCTCAAGAAATTTCATTTTTTAAAGATTTTCCGATAGTTTTTGGGATTATCATTGCCGGCTTTGTCGGGGTTATCATTATAGGCGGCGTTACGAGAATAGCTAAAATTACAGAGTCTCTTGTTCCTCTTATGGCTATCATATATATTACGGCTTCGCTGTGGATTTTAGGATTCCATTTTGACAAAATCGGTGATGCTTTTGGTACGATTTTTCATGAAGCGTTCTCGACTAGTGCAGTTTATGGCGGTATGGCGGGAGCAATCATTCAAGGATTTCAAAGAGCTGTTTTTTCAAATGAGGCGGGCATCGGCTCATCTCCCATCGCTCATGCACCCGTTCAGACAAAATATCCCGTAAGGCAAGGGTTAGTGGCTCTTTATGAACCATTCGTGGACACTGTTGTCATCTGTACAATGACTGCACTTGTTATTGTTATAACGGGAGTTTATGCTCACGACGGGGCTTACACTGCTCTTATACAAGCAAAACAGGGAGCCGCTCTTACAAGTGCCGCTTATGGAACCGTAGTTAGTTGGTTTCCAATCATACTAACCATCAGTATAACTCTTTTTGCTTTTTCGACTTTAATCTCTTGGTCATACTACGGTGAACGCGCATGGGTTTATCTCTTTGGCTCAAAATATTCCATACTTTATAAGATGATGTTTCTCTCTTTGATTGTCATAGCAACGGTCGTAAATACGGGTGTTCTGGTTGATTTTAGTTTTATGCTCTTTTTAACGATGGCGTTGCCGAATATTTTAGGACTTTTTATCATGAGTGGGGATGTAAAAAAAGATCTTGAAGAGTATATGTTAAAACTAAAAAGCGGTGAACTTGACAGGGAGGCGTTGCGATGAGCGATATAGAGCATAGATGCAAAGAACTTTTAGCAAAAAACGGCGTAAATATAGATTCAGAGATTGATTTTGATATAAACGGAGATATTCATACTCTCTCGTTTGAGTATATCATAGATACTTTTATGACGGCATCGGACTCATCAAGAACGGCTTTTTTAGCGTCTCTGCAAAAAGCGTTGGAGTCTAAAAACGAGGGTGCAAGAAAATTTTTTGAGGGAATGGGGCAGTTACTGCTTATGACACATCTCTCTAAAAATATAGAAACTCCCTGATTTTACAGATATTTTAATAATAGTAGATGTACTATAAAGCAATAGAAGGAATCTATAAAATACTTTTAAGTTGAAACTATGAAAAAAATATTCATGTTTGTTATACTCTTTTTCTTTTTTACACATAGTTATGCCAATGAGAAAATTAGATTTGGTGTTTTTGCCTACAAAGGGGTTGAGGGTACACGCAAACAGTATCAGCCTCTTGTTGATTATCTAAATGAAAAACTCGACAATCGTGTTGTTTTAGAACTTTTAACCCTAGATGAGATAGATAGAAAGATCAAAAACAATGAGCTTGATATTATTACTACAAATCCCGCTCATTTTCTGCAAATAAGACAAAATTATCAACTAAGCGGAGCCATCGCAACACTAGAGGGTTTTAAAAACGGCATTTCTACAAACAAACTCGCCGGCGTTATATTCACAAAAAAAGATAGTGAGATTAAAACTCTCAAAGATTTAAAAAACAAAACCATCTCTACGCCGAGTAAAAAATACATGGGCGGTTTTAGAGTTCAGGCTTACGAACTCTATCTAAATGATATCGATATTTCAAAAATAGGTATAAACTTCATAGAAACTAAAAGCTCTCATCAAGAGACTGTACATGCTGTTCTAAGCGGAGAAGCTGATGTAGGGTTTATACGAGACGGTATTTTAGAGGAGATGATTGCCTCAAATGAAATAAAAAAAGATGATATACGCATCATAAACGAGCAAATAAACTCAAATCATCCTTACAAAATTTCAACAAGACTTTATCCTGAGTGGCCTGTTTTTTCTCTACCGCATGTTGATGAAGAGAGCGTTAAGTCATTTATCGCGGCTCTTTTCTCGCTTCAACCTACAAAATCAATAAAAGACGGAGGGATTCACGGATACACATTTCCTGCCGACTATCTTGAAGTAGAGGAATTATCCCGTGCCCTTAGACTTCCTCCTTTTGATAAAATTCAAAAAGTCAGTTATGCAGATATCCTAAATCAATACAAAAAGGAGATTTTTGCTATTTTTATCCTTTTAGTTCTAGGATTGCTATATTATATAACAGAGACAAAGAGAAAAAACTTCCTCTCATCACTTTTATCAAATATGGGAGAGGGCGTTTACGGGGTCGATAAAGAGGGAAACTGTACATGGATAAATAAAAAAGCGCTTGAAATGCTTGGATATAGTGAAAAAGAGGTTTTGTACAAAGATCAGTATATGCTTTTTCATTACCGTAAGCCGACAAATGAAGATTATAATGCACGCGAATGTCCTATATATCTAACCCAACAAGACGGAAAAACCAGAGAGTGCGAAGAGTGGTTTATAAAAAAAGACGGCTCTTTTTTTCCGGTAAATATTACGGTTGCACCGGCAAAGAACGGTGGCGGTATCGTAATATTTCGCGATATTAGCGAGTTTATCAAAAAAGAGAAAGAGTTAAAAAGAAGCGAGAGCCTCTTTAGAATGCTCTTTGAGTTTCTTCCCGACCCGGTAGTTATAACCGACCCGCAAACCAAGCTTCCGTACATGTTTAATAAAGCTGCACACGAACTACTCGGATACAGTACAGAAGAGTTTGAAAAACTCTCTATAAAAGATTACGAAGCTATCGAAGATTTGCAGGAAATTCAAAAACATATTGAGACTATATTTTCAAACGGAGCAGGCACATTCGAGACGAAACATCGTACAAAAGATGGAACACTATTAGATATCGCCGTATCGGTACAAATTATCTATCTTAAAGAAAAGCCGTACTTATTAAGTGTTCACAGAGATATAACCCAAACAAAAAAGTACGAAAGGGATCTTCGTTTTCAAAAACAGCGGCTTAACGCCATTATAGAGGGAACAAATATCGGTACATGGGAGTGGGATATTCAACTCGGTAGTATGATATATAACGAAAGATGGGCGGAGATAATCGGCTATACGCTTGAAGAGCTTTTTCCAACATCCATAGATACATGGATAGAAAATACCCATCCTGATGATCTTATAGAATCAAAAAAAGCGCTAGAGAGACATTTTAACGGTGAAACCGATTATTATGAGTGTGAAATCCGAATGAGGCATAAGAAAGGTCACTGGGTTTGGATTTTAGACAAAGGCAAGGTATCGGAGTGGAGCGATGATGGAAAACCGTTAATCATCTCGGGAACTCATCAAGATATAACGGCTAGAAAATTAGCCGAAGAAGCGCTTACGACGGAGAGGGATCTCTTCTCAAGCGGTCCGGTTATCACGATAGAGTGGGAAGTGTCGCAAAATTGGCCGATTCGATATGTCTCTAAAAATGTGACGGCAATATTAGGCTATACCTCTGAAGAGATGACGGATGAATCATTTTTATACACAAATCTGCTTCATCCGGAAGATTTAGATAAAAATCTAAAAGAGGTAATAGATAACATACGAAACCACATAGATACCTATGAGCAGTCATATCGTTTAAAACTGAAAGACGGCAGCTATAGATGGTTTTACGATTTTACGCGCGTAGTAAGAGATAAAAACAGTAATGCTACTTCAATTCACGGCTATCTCTTTGATCAAACTCAACTCAAAAAAGCGCAAGAGCAAGCGGAGAAAGCAAATATAGCAAAAAGTGAGTTTTTGGCAAATATGAGCCATGAGATAAGAACGCCTATGAATGCCATTTTAGGACTTAGCGAGCTTATGTCGGATACAAATCTTGATGATAAACAGAAAGATTATCTATATAAAATCAACGGTTCGTCAAAAATGCTTTTAGGAATCATCAATGATATTTTGGATTACTCAAAGATAGAAGCAAACAAACTAGAACTTGAGCATAAAGAGTTTGATTTGGGAAATGTGCTATCGCAGCTAAAAGTACTTTTTATGCAAAGTGCGACGGTAAAAGGATTGGAGCTGCTTTTTGAACTTAAAAACAGCGTTCCTAAAATGATAGTTGGAGATGAACTTAGAATAAATCAAGTTTTAGTAAATCTACTAAGTAATGCACTGAAATTTACCGCTAAAGGAAGCGTAACGGTATCGATAGAGCTTAAAAAGAGAGAAGAGTTTGGCGCAGTTATTGGTTTTAGCGTCAGCGATACGGGAGTAGGCATAAAAAATGAGCAGATTTCAAACCTCTTTACTCCGTTTTCTCAAGCCGATAACTCCATCACGCGCAAATACGGCGGTACCGGTCTTGGTCTCTCAATCTCCACAAAACTGGTTGAAGCAATGGGCGGAAAACTCTCTGCCAATAGCAAGCTTGGAATCAGTTCAACCTTTAGTTTTGACATAAAAGTAGATATACGCTCATGGGAAGATAATGAGTTAAAGATATCGGATGACCTAAACAAAACTATCTCAAATAAGTCACAAAGCTACCCTGATTTAAGTTACATAAATGTTTTGCTCGTAGAAGATAATGATATAAACCAAGAGATAGCTCTTGCAATACTAAAAAGAGTTAAAGTTAATACTGAAGTGGCAAATAACGGTAAAGAAGCCGTTACTCTATTTTTATCAAAACCAAACCATTTCAATATCATACTTATGGATTTGCAGATGCCGATTATGAGCGGATACGAAGCTGCGACTATCATCAGAGAACACGATAAAACCATCCCTATAATTGCTCTAACGGCGGCGGCTATGGTAGAAGATAGAGAAAAAGTACTAAGAGCCGGCATGAACGACCATCTTGCAAAACCGATTGACAGCGATGAAATGCTTCAAACCGTAGCAAAATGGTGTGCCGTATCGATTGCTCAATCAAAAGAACAAAACAGTGCAGAAGAAGATGATACTGTTTTTGATATGGAATATGCTCTGGGCATCGTGAACTCAAACCAAGAACTACTAAATAAAATCTTATCTAGGTTTTTGATAGAGCTTGAGAGTGATTTTAACAATCTGCCGGAGTTGATATCTCAAGATGAGCCTTCCGCAAAAGCACTCATACACGCTCTAAAAGGCGTTAGCGGCAATATCGGAGCAAAAGCGCTGGCATCGATATGCAACATGATAAATGAGAGCTATAAAAAAGACAATAAAATTTCTGAAGAAAATATAAATAGCCTAAGAAGGTCGATTGATGAACTAAAGGCAAAAATCAGATTAATACATCCGGATATACACACGGCATTACAAAAAATAGAACTAAATGATGTGGAATTGAAAAATTTATTTCAAGAAACGCTAAAAGATGTTAAAATCGGAACAATGATACAGATGCATATACAACAGATGCTTTTTGATGCTCTCAAAGATAGAGTGAACAGTTACGAACTTGATTCATGGGCAAACGCGATGGATGAGTTTGATTACGACAGAGCTTATGATATTATGAAAGAGTGGAATATATGAGAGAAAATGACTATATACCGACTATTTTAATAGTCGATGATATGGCTGCAAATATTGCTATCTTATCGGATTTGCTTCAGAGCAGCTATAAAATTAAAATAGCAAAAAACGGTCAAAGAGCACTTGATATAGCTAGAGGCAAAGAGAAGCCGGATCTCATTCTTTTGGATATAGAGATGCCGCAAATGAGCGGATATGAAGTCTGTAAAAAATTAAAAGATTCTTCAGATACTAAAAATATTCCAGTTATATTTGTAACTGCCAAAAATGATACGACGGACGAAGAGTATGGTTTAAAGTTAGGAGCGATTGACTACATCAAAAAACCGTTTCATCCTGCAATTATAAAAATCAGAGTAAGAAATCATATAAATCTAAAACTCAAAAGCGATAAACTAGAAGAACTCTCAATGTGTGACAGCCTTACGGGCATTCCAAACAGAAGATACTTTGATGAAACTCTTGAGAAAAAGCACAAAGAGATTTCAAGAGATAAAAAAAATCTCGCCATAATAATGGTAGATATCGATTTCTTTAAACTCTACAATGATAACTACGGACATTGGAAAGGGGACGAATGCCTTGCAAAAGTAGCTACGACCCTAAGAAAAACTCTAAAACGACCAACTGATACGGTTTCAAGATACGGCGGTGAGGAGTTTGTTATTTTGTTAAAAGATATAGATAAAGATGGGGCTAAAAGAGTTGCAGAGTCTTTGGTCAACGCAATTGCCGAGCTTAAAATACCTCATGAGTATTCTCCTGTGACAAATTTTGTAACAATAAGTGCGGGGATTGCTATCAAAGAGGAAAATGAATCCATATCTAAAGAAGATCTGCTAAAAATTGCAGATGATGAGCTCTACCGCGCCAAAGAGAGCGGTAGAAATAGGTTTTGTGCAGAGTTTTAAAACTGTATCAACCCATTCATAGGCGAAGATGCGGTAGCGTAAGGGCGTTTTGCAATTCTTCCCGAAAGATAGCTCATGCGTCCTGCTATTACTGCATGTTTCATCGCCTCTGCCATCATTATAGGATTTTGCGCTCCGGCAATGGCAGTATTTGTTAAAACTCCATCAGCTCCGAGCTCCATAGCATAAGCGGCATCGCTTGCACACCCTATTCCCGCATCGACTATTACCGGAACACTCACGGCTTCACGAATGAAGACGATGTTGTACGGATTTTGGATTCCAAGCCCGCTTCCGATAGGAGCTGCAAGAGGCATTATCGCATGCGCTCCCGCATCTTCAAGTCTTTTTGCCATAATCGGGTCATCCGAAGTGTAAGCCATGATAGTAAATCCCTCACGAGCCAAAATCTCACAAGCTTTTATAGTCTCAAGCACATCGGGATAGAGAGTTTTTTGAGTGTCTCCGATAACTTCTAGTTTGATTAAGTCAATTCCCGTAGCTTCACGGGTAAGTCTAAAAGTCGTTATCGCCTCCTCCGCTGTAGTACATCCTGCCGAGTTTGGCAAAAATTTTACATTCGTACCTGCAAATGTATCTCTTAGATTTTCTTTATCGGGGTCTGTTATATTTAAACGACGAACCGCAACAGTGATAAGTTCGCTTCCGCTAACTAAAGTTGCCTCTTTTGTAGTTAGAAAATCTTTGTATTTTCCGCTTCCGACTATCAAACGAGAGCCAAGTTCATATTTTCCGATTTTTAGTATATCTCTCATTTTTTATTCCTAGTTATCAATTTATAATCTACTTATTTCATCTATCAAATCATCAGGTGTGAGTGAAAAATCAGCACCCGTGTAATTTAGCGCAAGTTTAACATGTGTTAATGAACCGTTTATTGCCGCATCCAAGCACTCATAACCTTGAGCTAAAAGTGAGGCGATAAGACCGCTTAAAACATCTCCGCTTCCGCCTTTTGCAAGTGACGGTGTTCCATGCGGATTTATAAAAAAGTTATCATTTTTACCGATGATGACATTCGCACCTTTTAAAAGAAGTACTATATGCGGAAATTTTTTACAAAACAACTCGGCATATTTAAACCGCTCTTTTTGTAACTCATCAACGGATATATCCGCAACTTTTGTAATTTTTAAAAGAGAGACAAACTCTTTAGGATGCGGGGTTATAACCACATTTTCTCTTTTTAATATCTCTAGGGCGATAGGCATACAAAAAATATCCGCATCGGCGATAAGAGGGAGTGAATTATCTAAAAATTTAGTAAGTTCTTGCTCACTGAACTCTACGCCAAGACCCATTCCCAAAGCCAAAGCAGTTGCTCCTTTTGGCACTTCGTGAGAGTACATCAAAGTATGCGGTATCTCTATCTCTTCAAATCCTACAAGCGTTACTAAGCCGCTTCCAAAACGCAAAGCAGAGAGTGCACTTATGATGCTTGCTCCGATTTTCTCTCCGTTTGCGAGCGCTAAATGTCCGTAACTTCCCTTGTGAGAATCTTTTTTTGTTCTGTTTGGAAGTTTTAAATCCTCCAAATCAAGAACTTTCCAGTTGCTCTCTTTTTCGTAAATCTCTCTGCTCACACCCAAATCAAGGACTTTTACATCCCCGACCATATCTTTTGCTTCATCCAAAAACATACTCTTTTTCAAAGCACCCATCGTCAGCGTAACATCGGCTCTAAAGGCATAAGCCGACGGAACATCACATGCAATTTTAAAGGCATTTACGGAATTCATTTCGTCAATAAGTGTAGATAACGCACTGCTAAGGGAGCCGCTATAACCGGTACCGATAATAGCATCAACCAAAACATCACAATCTTCAAGTTCTGTAATCTCTTTAACGCCTACGCTAATAGCACGGTTTTGTTGCAAAAGCACCATCTTTGAAGTAGGTTTTTTTGCCCAAAATATAGATATGTCGTAAGTTTTGTGCAGAAGTCTCGCAAGTGCGACCCCATCGGCTCCGTTATTGCCACTCCCGCACACTACGACTATTTTTGAATCTTTTATAAAGTTATTGCGAATATAAAGAGACATACCGCTAGCTGCATGCTCCATCAAAATATCTTCGCTTAAAAAAAATTCTTCGTAACATCTTTTATCTAAAGATTTTACTTCATCAAAAAGTTTTTGCATCGCTACACTTCAAAAGTATACTCATCTATTTTAACTATGTTGCTCTTTATATCATTAAACAAAAGCGTCTTATAGTTTGTTCTATACTGATAGAAAAATTTATTTTTCGGTAATTTTTTTAAATTTGCCGTGTTGAAATACTCAAAAGTTGAACATTTTCCAAGGTATAAAAAAGTAAACAACAGTTTTATTTGCGGATTTTCAAATGTCGAGTGAGGCTGCGTTAAAAAAGTCAACCCATATTTTTTTAAATTTAAAAAGTTTAACA
>CAYHRD010000065.1:0-10463 GCA_964358925.1 uncultured Sulfurimonas sp. | reverse complement strand
GGTTGTGATAGTTGATTTTGATGATTCAAATGTTCCAAAAAAGAGCGAAAAGGATATGTTTTTAAACACGGCAATAAGAGAGTCTGCAAATCTACCTACGATGAGCGATAGAGAGAGTCTGCAAAAGCACTACTATGAGATGTTGATAAACCGAAGTAAAGAGGTTGCTATCTCTTTTGTAAAATCTAAAGAGAGCAGCGGTTCAAGATTTTTAAAACAACTTGGTATAAAAGAGAAAAATATTTACTCTGAAACAAATTACGCAGAGATACTTTTTGACAAAGCAGTGCCGAATTTATATGAAGGGCAAGAGATAGTTTTAGAGTATAGTTTTAAAGACAAAAAACTCTCCGCAACAAGACTGAAAACATTTCTTACATGCAAGAGAAAATATTACTACAGATACATAAAACAGATAGAAAATCATGTGATACCAAAAGATATGCCGCAGGAGTATGAGATAGGTTTGGATGTTCACGAAGCGCTTAAAAATCTCTACACAAAAAAAAGTTTTTATACAGATGCAAGTGAGCTGAAAAAAGATTTGCATGCAGAGTTAGACGCCGTTTGCGGAAAGAGCGAACTTGAGAAGTATCTTATCGCTATGCAAAAAAGAAGAATGGATATCTTTTGCCAAAACGAGGTTAAAAGATTTGATGATGGCTACAAAGTAGAGCAGTGCGAGGCAAGCTTAGAGACCGAGTTTGCAGGAATGAGATTGGTCGGGCAGATAGACAGGGTTGATAAGAGAGCGGATGAGGTTTATGTCCTTGACTATAAAACAGGTTCATATCCTCTTTACACGGAGAAAAATTTCGCTGAAGCAACCGATTTTCAGCTAGAGTTTTACTATCTTCTAGCCCAAAATTTCGGTAATGTAGTCGGTTGCGGGTACTATGACCTCAAAGAGTCAAAAATAGTAGATGAGCCGTTTTTAAGAGAAAAACTTGCTGTTTTGGAATCAAATATAAAAGATTTGCTAAACATCGAAGATGTAAACTTTAGCAAGTGCGAAGATGTCAAAAACTGCCTGTTTTGCGACTACAAAATAATGTGTGGGAGAGAGTGATAGAGAATTTTAAGGACTTAAATATTAAGATGGTATAATAAGCGAGTATTCAATTTCATAAACCAAATGGAGAAATATATCTTGAATCAAAAAAATTATTATATAGATGTATTCTCCGGGTGTGGGGGGTTGGCATTAGGTCTTCATAATGCAGGATGGAAAGGTATTTTTGCTATTGAAAAAAGTCCTGATGCTTTTTCAACTCTCAAATACAATTTAATAGATCGAAATAATAACTTTCAATGGCCTGAGTGGCTCCCCAAAACTAATCATGACATAAATGCAATTATCGCCAACTATTCTAAAAAATTAGAGTCATTAAAAGGTCAAGTTTCATTAATAGCAGGTGGTCCACCTTGTCAAGGTTTTTCTATGGCAGGACGAAGACGAGAAGATGACGACCGTAATAAATTAATTGACTCGTATATTCAATTTATTAAACTCGTTGAGCCTGAAATTTTGTTTTTTGAAAATGTAAAAGGTTTTACTATTGGATTTAAAAAAGACAATAAACGAGGTGAAGCGTATTCTGTCTATGTTGTTAAAAAATTAGAAGAATTGGGTTATGATGTAAAAGGTCAAATTATCGATTTTTCTGAATATGGAGTTCCACAAAAAAGACAACGATATATCTTAGTAGGGACAAAAAAAGGGAAAGCGGATTTCTTTTTTGAGACAATCGTAAAAAATAGAGCTACATTTTTCAAAAGCAAAAAGCTAGATGATAAGACATCATTGAGCGATGCTATTTCTGATATTTTACAATCAAATGGTAGTGTGATTTCTCCAGATACCAAGAATTTCAAAGCCGGCATATATTCCGAAGCAAAAAGTAATTATCAAAAGCTTATGAGAAAAGGTGTTAAATTATCAGATACAGTCGTTGATAGTCACCGTTTTGCAAAGCACAAAGAAGAAACGGTTGCTCGTTTTGAAACCATTCTCACAAGTCAACGACGAAATAAAAGTGTTTCGGACGAGTTTCGTGTAAAATACAATTTGAAAAAACATACAATTGTTCCCTTATCTAAAGATGAACAAACTCCCACGCTAACAACGCTTCCTGATGATTATATCCATTATGCAGAACCTAGAATATTAACGGTTAGGGAATATGCACGAATACAATCATTTCCAGATCATTATGAGTTTAAAGGAATGTATACAACTGGTGGCGCACGAAGAAAAATTGATGTTCCAAGATATACACAAATAGGCAATGCTATTCCTCCCCTCTTTAGTGAGCAAGCAGGATTAGTATTGAAAGAGATGATTTAATGGGTAGTCATTGGGAAACAGTTCATTTTCTATCGCATGTAAATATTAAAAATATTATTGGAAAAGAACTTATTAACGATGATAATGTTGCAGTTATGGAACTTGTTAAAAATTCTTATGATGCCGGAGCTAAAGAAGTCACTGTAGAATTTAGACATTTAAAAGCAGATAGAAAAGATCATGAGATTCTTATTGTGGATAACGGTAAGGGGATGTCGAAAGATGACATATTGTATAAGTGGTTGAATCTCGCTTACTCAATTAAAAGAGTTCAAAATACGCAAAATAATCGTCTTCAAGCCGGCAATAAAGGTATAGGCAGATTTTCGTGCGATAGATTGGGAAAAAAGCTTGATATTTATACGAAACAGCAATCCAAAGCATATCAATTACGAATCAATTGGGAAGATTTTGAAAATATCACCGACTACAGTATTGAAATAAACCAAATACCTATGCAGTTAAGAAAATTAACGGATGCAGAAATCAAAAATGAAACAGGATATGAGATTGGTGAGCAAGGAACTATTGTCAAAATATCCGATTTACGAGAAGAATGGATTAAATTCAATGAAAATAGTTTATTGCACGAAGTACTAAACCAGCAAAAATTTGTTTCTTTAAAATCTACATTGGAAAAATTAATCAATAAAAGTCAAGTAGAAACTGATGATTTTAAAATTTTGCTCAAAGTAAATGAAATTGATGATGATGCAGAACCAAATTATAACAAACGAATTAATGGAGAAATCAAAAACAAATTTTTTGAAAAATTGGATTTTAACACCACATATATTCATTCAGCAATTAGTGAAGATGGTCAGTATATTATTACAAAACTAAAAGATAGAGATAAGATCATTTTTAAAACCATTGAAAAAAATACAGAATTCCCTGAACTTAAAAATATAAAAATAATTTTGATGCATTTAAATCCTTATGGCAAAGTGTATTTTAAAAAACAGATGGGTGTTCGTAGTGTAGATTTTGGATCAGTTTATTTATTTATTAATGGATTTAGAATACCACCTTATGGGGATTCAGATAATGATTCTTTTGGTCTTGAGGGACGGAAAGGACAAGGACAAAGAAGATATTTAGGCGGTAGAGATATTGTTGGAAGAATAGAAATAGAAGATAGAAATGAGCAGTATGCAATTATCTCTAGTAGGGAAGGGATTGTTCAAAATGAAGCCTATAATCAACTTATCCACAAGTCTACAAGATCTACAAAATCACAAATAAAGAATAATGGTTTTTTTTATAAAACATTGAAAAGACTTGAAAAGTATGTTGTAGAAGGGCTAAGTTGGGACAGTGTGCCTAAGGGATTAACTGAAACAAAAATTGAAGAAATGATAAGCTATAAAAAATGGGATGATAGTCAGGAAGTTTACGTACTCAGCAGAGAAAAGAAACTTAGTAACATAAGTCAAAATATTTTTTCTTTGATGGGTATAGATTCAAAAAATATTGTCGATTTATATATCAATACTGATATTTTATCTTATCTGGTTGATGATGACCCTTTTGTTACAAAACATAATATTGCCAGTTTTTTAAAGGACTTTAGCCAAATTCCTCATTATGCTATTGATCAACAACTAAATACATTTGTTGAAACTATTATTAAAAGTATAGATGATGATAAGCTTCTCAAAAAATTTGAGTTTATTGCAAATAAAAATTTCACTGACATAGAAGAAGTATTTGACAAAGAGCAATTTTATCAACAGCTTGATAAAAAGATAAAAATTTTAGAAGACACTGAAAGTAAGTTAAAGAAAGAATTAGAAACTGTAAAGATTCAAAAAAAGAAAATAGAAGAACAGGTTTCTTATTTAAAAAGTGTTCAATCAAAAGATGTTTCAGAATTAATTGCATTTCAACATCATATAGGTTTATATACAAAAACTGCGAAAGATTGTATTTTAGACATCATTGATATTATGAAAAAAGAAGAAAAACATAATCAAAAAGTGTTTGAATATTTAAAAGATGCTTCTTTTGAGCTAGATAAAATTTCATTAATTAATAAGTATATAACAAGAGAAGATTTTCTTTCAACGACTACAACAGTAGATAAAGATTTAGTAAAATTTATTAGTGATTATGTGAGAGATATTTATGAGATAACAACGAATAAAGAGTTAGTTATTACAATAAATACAAATGATTCAAAATTTAATTGTAATTTTGAGCCAATAAAAATAAATATAATAATTGATAATTTATTAAATAATTCCAAAAAAGCAAAAGCCAATCAAGTAAATATGTCGTTTAAATCAGAAAATCAATATTTAGAATTAGAATATATTGATGATGGGAAAGGACTTGATAAAAACATAGTTGAAGTTGATTCAATTTTTGAAATGGGAATTACTACTACAAAAGGGTCTGGATTAGGACTTTACCATGTTAAGGAAATTTTAAAAGAAATGAATAATTCAGTTATAAATGTATACCAACAAAATTCTGGAATAAAATTTATTATAAGGTTTAAATTATGAAATTGAAATATAAAATTTTATGGATAGAAGATAATCCTATATCAATTAGAAGAGATAAAAGTAAGATTGTTGAATATGTTCAAGAATTGGGCTTTCAATGTAATGATGAAGAGGGTGATATTAAAATTGTTAATAGTTTTTCAGACTTTGAAGCTACGATAGGATACGAAAGAACAGCTGAATATGATTTATTGCTCATAGACTTAGATTTGGGTCAAAAACCATCTAAAGATGAAGGTGAATCAATTATAAGAGAAATAAGAAAAGAAAAAATATATGCTGAAATTGTATTCTATTCTTCTCAATATGAAGAGTTGCAGAGAAAATTGAATGAACACTTTATCGAAGGAATATTTACTTCTAGTAGGGAAGAATTGGTGGATAAAGTAGAAAAAATTATTGATGTCACAATTAAAAAAACGCAAGATGTAAATAATTTACGTGGACTTATTATGGCAGAGGTCGCTGAGTTAGATAGGTTAAAAAAATTAATTTTATTAAAATATAATAGTAAATTTCAGGAAGATTCACGACTAAAAAAATATGTTAAAGAAAGTGTATTTAAAAAAATAAATGATGAAATTGCAGATTTGGATTGTGTATTAGACCAGGAATGTGATCATACGAATATTGATTTTGAGAAACTTTTAAATAACTTTTTTTATGATAGCTTTAAAAAATCTAGAACAGTTTTTAAAGTAAAAAAATTAGATACTAAATGTTCTTCTGTACCGTTCGTTCACCAAAATTATTATGATGATGTTATTAAAAAAAGAAATGTGTTCGCACATGAAGAAGAGCATAATAGAGGAGATGGAACAAGATATTTAAATTACCCTGATGGAACTCCGTTGGAGTTTACAGAAGAACATTGTATAAAAATACGAAAAGATATAAAAATGTATAAAAAACTATTAGAGGAAATAGAAGAAAAACTGGATGAGTAATTTAATAATCTATGGTGATATTCATGGCTGTTTAGACGAATTCCAAAAACTTCGTGACCAAATCAACCCGCGAAATAGTGATACTGAAGTATGTGTTGGCGATATAATTACCAAAGGCTCTCATTCGATTGAAACACTCCACTATATCCAAGAAAATGGCATCCTTTCTGTTCTCGGCAATCATGAAGATAAAATTATCCGTTATTTAAAACATCGAGAATCTCCTAAAAAAAATCCTATCAGCTTAGATGATAATGAGCAACAAATAGTTGATAATTTAACGCATAAAGATATAGAGTTTCTACGATCTCTTCCACTCTTTTTACATTTCGGTGACATCACTGTGGTGCATGGTGGATTACAAAACTCTATGGTTTTAAAAAACCTTTCTAATCGCGAACATCAAAAACTGCTTAGACTTCGTTATTTAGATCAAGAAGGGCATTTTGTAGCTCATGGCGAGGAAACAGAAGAGTCTATATTTTGGGCAGATGTGTATGATGGAAATCAAGGTTTTATAATTTATGGGCATCAATCGTTTAAAGAAGTAAAAATAAATAAATTTGCGATAGGAATAGATACAGGATGTATATATGGTAATAAATTGAGTGCGATAATTTTTAAAGATAATAATTTTTATATTGAAAGCTTTAAAAGTATAATTTAGTTGTATGAAATTAAGGTGGTATATATTTGTTGAGAGTTGTGTAGATAATAGTAAATCTATATAAATTAAAGATATTAAAAGGAAAAAAATGAGCGAAGAAGAAAAAAACAAGAACAATCCGTTGCATGGTGTCACACTGCAGCATATTTTAGAGACTTTAGTTGAGCGTTACGGGTTTAAAGAACTTGGTAACAGGGTTGACATCAGATGTTTTTTGATAAATCCGACTATAAGCTCATGTTTGAAGTTTCTAAGAAAAACACCGTGGGCGAGGGCGAAAGTGGAAGAGTTGTATATCAGAGAGTCTAAAAATAAATAGACTAAAATAATAAATATCTTACATAACCTAAAAATTAGATTCCAAATCAAGTTTGGAATGACGATATTTATGAGCTTTCGTCATCCTGAACTTGATTCAGGATCTTTGGTTTGCAAAGTCTAATAAATGGAGATACAGTGTTCATAAATAATCTAGCCTACGAGGCGAGTGCGGGGAGTGGAAAGACTTTTATGCTTGTCGTGCGTTATCTTAGCCTGCTTTTTAAAGGTGCGTCGCCTTCTAAAATTTTGGCTCTTACCTTTACGAACAAAGCTGCAAACGAGATGCAGGAGAGGATTGTCTCAACGCTTGAGGAGTTGGAGAATAGAGGTGAGCTTGATGAGATAGTAAAAGTTACTGAACTTTCATCTGAGTATCTTCTTGCAAATCGCGGGAGTGTTTTAGGCGAGTTTTTAAATTCGCATACGAAGATAATGACGATAGACAGTTTTTTTACTCAGATTTTACGCAAATTTTCGCTGTATGCCTCTTTGATGCCTGACTTCTCAACATTTAGTTCCCAGCACGAGCTAAAACTTCTTTCGCGGTTTTTAAAAGAGGTTAGTGTTGCCGGAAAAAAAGATATTCTCATCACGCTTTCGCTTGCTTCAAATAAAAGGCTTACCGATATATTTGAGCTTTTAGACGAGTTTTACATCAAGTTTGGGGAGCTAAAAGATATAGAGTTTAAAAAACAAGATGTTGTACAGTTTGAGACGCTTGCTCTCTCTTACATGTCGGAGTTAAAAAAAATAGTGACTTCTTGCAAGGCGGCTTCAAGTACAGCTATAAAATCTGTTCACTCAGAGAGTTTTGATGAGCTTTGCGCTAAAGCTTGGCTAGAGAGAGACAGCCTAAACTACTCTACATTTTCGAAGTGCTTTACCCCCGCTATGGATGATTTGCTGATTAAAATAAAAGAAGCCGTAAAAGAGCAAAACAGAGCCAAAGAGCAAAACTTCTTCTTTGCTATGAAAGAGCTTGCAGATATCTATGCAAAGAGCAAAAAAGCACTCTATATGGATGATAGCGAGCTTAGTTTTAACGATGTTACATATCTTGTTTATGAGATTTTAAATCTTATCGACGACAGCGAATTTTTATATTTTAGGCTTGATTCACAGATACAACATATGCTTCTTGATGAGTTTCAAGATACGAGCATATTGCAGTATGAGATTTTAAAACCGCTTATAAGCGAGATTACGGCGGGTAAAGGAGTCTTTGATAATGGAAGTTTTTTCTTTGTCGGAGATGTGAAGCAGTCAATTTACAGATTTCGCGGCGGGGTGAGCGCACTTTTTGATGCAGTAAGAGAGCAAAACGGCACGCGGGTAGAAAAACTTCTTACAAACTATCGCTCGCAAAGGGAGATTGTAAAGTTTGTAAACAGTGTATTTGAACAAAAGATAAAAAACTATACTCCACAGTTAGCCGCAGAAGAAGCAAGTGGCGGTTTTGTAGAGGTAGTGCAAAACGATGAGGTGCTTCAAGAGGTTATAACTCAGGTTCAAAGATTTTTAGAACAGGGAGCCGATATAAACGAGATTGCTGTTCTTTGTGCAACAAATGGAGACGGCGAAGAGGTTAAAGAGGCACTTCATGCCCAAAATATAGAAGTAGTAACCGAGACGACCACAAAACTCATAAATCAAAAAAGCGTAAAAGCCATTTTGGAGTATTTGAAGTATCTCTATTTTACGCAAGATATCTACGCACACAACTTTTTTGCTCTCATCTCGCAGGAAGTCCGCCTTATAAAAAAGGTTGATTTTAACAAAGCAAAAATTTTAGATGTCGTTAAAAATGTTATAGATGAGTTTGGACTCTTTAGCGATGATTTTAATCAAATAAGGTTTTTAAATGAGGTGTCAAGGTACAGCGACATTGAAGCGCTTCTCTTTGAGTATGAGAGGCTAGAAGCCGGCGCGGCAGCAAGCGAGTTAATCGGTGTGAGGGTGCTTACGATTCATAAGTCAAAAGGTTTGGAGTATGAACATGTCATCGTTATGGACAGACTCAAAAAAGCCCCTGCTGCTCGTGATGCCGTTATCTACGAGTATGACGGTATAACTCTAAAAAATATCTATCTTCGCATAAAAGGACGGGATGCGGTAGATGGGGAGTATGCAAATGCTCTAGCCAAAGAGAAATCTTTAGTTTATGAAGATAGTTTAAATGCGCTGTATGTTGCATTTACAAGAGCCAGAGAGAATTTAATCGTAGTTTTAAAATCAAAAGATTCTTCGTTTGATATTTTAGATTTAAGCCCTAAGGGCAGCGGAAGTTTAAAGTGTAAAAAAGAGTTTGACAGCTTAAGCTCCCAGATACAGTTTCAAACTTTAGAGTACAAAGAGCTTTACTATGGAACGCAAATCGATATTTTAGAGGTTGAAAAAGTTCAAGAAGAGGATTTGAAATCCATAAATTTCGGACTTGCAATGCACTATATGCTAGAGATGTTAGGTGAGTTTAAAGAGCAAAACATATCCTATGCAAAAGATATGATGATAAATAAATACGGCACTCTTTTAGAAGATGAAGAGATAGAAGAGATAGAAAATAGAGTAGGACTGCTTTTAAAAAATGAGGAGTTTATCTTTTTGACTAGCGGTGAGTTTTACAGAGAAAAGGCAATCAGATATAAAAACAACCTCCGATATATAGATCTTTTAGTAAAAAATGATTCGGTATGGAGCGTGATTGACTATAAAAGTTCTACCTCTTACTCACAGCATCACATAAGACAAGTTGAGTATTATGTAAAAGCGATAAAAGAGATAACAGGTGATAGTGTGGAGGGTTATATCTGTTACTTACTGGAAAATAATATAAAAATTGTTAAGATATAATCTAAATTAAAGTTTTGTAAGTTTATAATGGTTAAAGCAACTTTAAAAAATGAGAGGAGACTGAATGATTAAAAAATGTTTATTTATTGCTTTTTTTCTTCTTTTCGGTAACCATCTATATGCAAAAAGTCATCAGGTGAAGAAAGTTAGTTCTCCGTATCTGCTTGTTGATAAAACAGAAGAATCTTCATCAAAAAATAAAATCATAACAAAAGCGGAAGAGTATTTAGGCAAATCTTACGGATTTGGAAATAGAAATGATTTTAAAACAGATTGTTCAGGATTTACTCAGGAGATTTTTGAACAATTCGGTCTATCTCTTCCAAGATCCGCGGCATTACAGTCTAAGCATGGTTCAAGAGTCGATATTAAAGATTTGCAAGTCGGTGATTTGCTTTTTTATCGCACATACAAAAAAGAGCCTTCCCATGTTGCCATATATGCAGGAAACGGGCAGATGATTCATGCCTCTTTTAGAAGCAGACAAGTTCAGTATGATGATATAGACAAGAGTTATTATAAGCAGCGATTTATGTACGCAAAACGACTTGCCCTTGTTGAGCAAGACCCGTCAATTCAACAAAATTAACCTCCATTTTAAAAACCTTAAAAAAACCATAAATTAAGTTATTTATAAGTATAATAAGATATACTTTCGCCAATTAAACAAGCCATTGTTAATGATTTGTTAAGAAAATTACTTGAAAGGTTCAAGAATGAAATTTACGAAAATTGCAACTCCTGAACAAATTGATCAAAAATGGGTTTTGATTGATGCTGAAGGTAAAACTTTTGGTCGTATTATTACTGAAGTAGCAACA
>CAYHRD010000064.1:0-10478 GCA_964358925.1 uncultured Sulfurimonas sp. | reverse complement strand
TCAAAATGTTAAAAACGATATCTCGACTTTTGCAGGGCGTATGCAGGAGTTTTCAAAGATTTTTGAGTATAAAGACGCACTTGTCGGAGTCGATGAGATTGAACTGGGAACAGACAGCGACGAGGCTGCGGCACTCTTTAAAGTTATACTTGACGAGTTGATTTTAAGAGGGCAAAAGATAGTCGTCACAACGCACCACAAACGACTTGCCGCACTTATGGCTGACCGTGATGATGTAGAACTTATGGCGGCTATTTACGATGAGCAAAACAGAGTTCCGACTTATGAGTTTATGCACGGAATCATCGGGAAGAGTTACGCTTTTGAGACCGCCAGCAGATACGGAATCTCAAACAAAATAGTAAATGAAGCAAAAGCAGTATACGGCGACAACAGCGAAAAACTCAATATCCTCATAGAGAGAGGCTCGCAGTTAGAACGGGAGTTGAAACAAAAACATCAAAAAGTTGATGAAAAGCTAGAAAGTATAAAAGCCAAAGAGATTGAGTTAAAAGAAGAAAAACAGAAAATTTATGAAGAGCTGGAAAAAGAGAGAAATGCCCTTAAAGATAGTTACGAGAGTGCGATAAACGAAGCTAAACTTGCTGCCCGCGCGGGAGATACAAAAGCTATCCACAGAGCTATGAACAAAGCAAATCAAAAACTCCCACTTGAGAAAAAAGAGCCGCAAATCGTACAAATCGCAGAATTTAACATCGGCGACAATGTCAAATACCATAGCAAAAAAGGCGTAATAGTAGCTATGAAAGATAAAAAAGAGGCGATTGTAGAAGTTGACGGTATGCGTGTTCGCGTTAAAACAAAAGAGCTTAAACATACACAAATCATACATCAAAAACCTCGCACGGATGTCAATCTGCAAGTACAAAGAAGAGCCGGACTTAAGTGCGATTTGCACGGTATGAGAGCCGAAGAAGCTATCGAAGTACTTGATAAATTTATCTCCGACGCACTTATCAACGGCTGGGATGAAGTCATAGTTTATCACGGTATCGGAACCGGAAAACTCTCTTATGCCGTTAAAGAGTTCTTAAAAGCTCATCCAAAAGTAAAAAAATTTGAAGATGCACCGCAACATATGGGCGGTTTTGGGGCAAAACTTGTCACTCTTTAATAAAAAATGAAAAAGCAATGAGAGAAAAAGGTTCAAAATTACGACTTCTTATACTTGAAGACGACTTATTGATATGCGATATTATGTCTGAATTTTTAGAGAGATGCGGCTATGAAGCAATCTGTGTAAATGATGGAAATGAAGCTATAGACAAAGCATACGAAGAACATTTTGATGCATTTATTTTTGATGTAAAAGTTCCTCTTGTAAATGGATTTGATGTACTCAAAACACTAAGAGAAGCAAAGAAAACTACACCTGCTATTTTTGTCACATCACTGGCAAGTATAGCCGATCTCTCAAAAGGGTATGATGTCGGATGTGACGACTACATTAAAAAACCCTTTGAGTTAAAAGAACTTCAACTGCGTCTTGAAAAACTCATACAAAAATCTTTTTCTACAAACAACAGCAATAAAATAACGCTTACTCAGATATGGTCGTTTGAACCAAACAATGGAAAACTTTTCAGCAATGACAAAGAGCTTTTTTTAACAAAAAAAGAGACAAAATTACTCAATATACTCATTTCATATAAAGGCAAAATGGTACCGAATGAGCAGATTATTGCCAATGTATGGAATTATAACGACGAGGCAACCGAAGAAAATCTTCGAACTCACATAAAAAAACTGCGCAAAGTGTTGGGAAAAGAGGTTATTCAAAATATTCGAAAACAGGGATATCTGATTGTTACAAGCTGAAAAAAAATCACTTATCCAATTTGTATCTGTTTTTGTAGGACTAAATATAATTTTTTTAGTTACTCTCTCTACACTTTATTATAATTATCAAAAAAAAATATATACCGAAATCCTACAGGATGAGATGATAAACTATACGGAAACAGCCTATGAGTCAGTCTATTATGCACAAAATATCGCTGATTTGGATGAATATTTACTGCATCATCCAAAATTCGACATTGCTATGATGGATAAAAATAAGAATATCATATATCCAGACCCCGCCCCTATCAATATTAAGTTTAAACAAGGTTTTTTTAGAGAAGGCATCAACTATTTTTTTATTAAAACCATTGAATTGGAAAATATCAAAAATATTCACTATCTTGTAGTCAGAGGAAATTCAATAGATGAGGAGTTGGATAAAACAAAAAAAACAATACTTATCGTTTTGATTTTTTCTATTCTTTTTTTTGGAATAGTAATATTTATTTTATCAAAAATTTTCTTGCGCCCTCTGCGTCAATATATTGAACTGCTCAATAAATTTATTACGGATGCGACCCATGAACTAAACACTCCTATCTCTGTTCTCTCAATGAGCCTTGAAACAATGGAAACAGATACACTGAGTCAAAGAAATTTAAAATCGACGAATCGTATGCTAATCGCTACAAGAACACTATCACATCTCTATAACGATTTAACATTTTCGATGTTTTCTTCAAAACATTATCCGGTACAAAAAACAGATTTAAAAGAACTGATTTTACAACGAATAGATTATTTTATGCCGCTAGCTTCTACAAAAAATCTTAGCTTTACAACAGAACTAAAAGAGTGTGAAATTATAATTAATGAACGACTTATGGGCAGAATTATTGATAACTTACTCTCTAATGCCGTCAAATACAACAAGAAAAACGGAAATATAGCGATAGAGTTAAATAAAAATTCACTTAGCATTTCAGATACGGGCATCGGTTTTGACCAATCAAAATCAAAAGAGATTTTTGAACGCTACAAAAGATTTGATAACTCAAATGGCGGTTTTGGACTTGGACTTAGTATAGTAAAATCATTATGCGATTTATACGATATAGAAATTCAAGTAGCATCAGAACAAGATATCGGAACAACTTTTACCCTAATATGGAATAATTCACGAATAATTCACGCTTGATAATATAGAATTCCTTTACACAAAATGTGTACACATTAAAAAGGATTAATTTTATGAAAAAAATTATCGCACTTGCTATCGTTCTTGGTCTGTCTACTTCAGCTTTCGCTGCAACTCCTAAATCTGAAAGAGGTGAAAGAGTAGAAAAATCAGAAAAAACTGTTGATGCAAAAAAAGCAAAAAAAGCTAAGAAAGCAAAAAAAGCTAAGAAAGCAAAAAAAAGTAAAATCGCTGAATAATCTAAGTTTTACAGCTAAATAATCTATAAGAGCGGCTCAATCTTGCCGCTCTTGCTTTCTCAATCATTCAACTCATTTCATCTTAATATCACGCATATTTTAGTACAATCATTATAATTTTTTAAAAAAGAGTAGCTTGTGTTAAAAGAAAAAAAAGTAGCAATTATCGGCGGTGGAGCAAGCGGGCTTTTGTGTGCAATATTTTGTGCAAAAAAATCTCTAAGTGTTGATGTTTTTGAGCAAAATGCAAAATGTGCCAAAAAGGTTTTGGTATCGGGAAACGGTCGCTGTAACATTACAAACAAAAACCTTACTCTAAATGATTACTTTTCACAAAATCATTCTTTTGTGGAGTTTGCACTTAAAGAGTTCGGTTTTAGCGAGTTTGAGAAGTTTTGCGAGAGTATCGGTCTTTTGCTGGATGTCAAAGATGACGGAAGAGTATATCCTCTAAGCAATGAAGCAAAAAGCGTCGCTTCTCTTCTTTTGGGTAATGCAAAAAGTCTTGGCGTAAATATCCATACCGATAAAAAAGTTAGCGATATAAAAAAACTATTGAGTGAGTATAACTCTGTCGTCGTAGCAACAGGTTCAGAAGCAGCCTCGCATCTTGGCGGAAACAGAGACGGCTTAGAGTTTGCAAAAGAGTTTGGGCATAACATCATCCCAACATATCCATCTTTGGTACAACTTCATCTAAACTCCAACATTGCAAAAAAGATGAGCGGAGCAAAGATAGATGGCGAAGTCACACTGCTTATAAACAACAAAAAAGAGTTGACTTCCAGCGGTGACATACTCTTTACAGACTACGGTGTCTCCGGTTTTGCCGTCTTAGATATATCTCAAATGGCAAGTGCAGCTTTAATGGAGTTTTCGCATGTAAGCGTATCCGTAAACCTGCTTCCAAACCTCAACGCACAAAAACTTTCAGCCCACATAAGCAAACTCGCAACCTCATCGCCAAAAATGACGATTTTTGATATTCTAATAGGGCTTGTTCCGACAAAAATAGCCTCAGGAATTTTGGAAGAGTTGGATATTTCAGTCTCCTTATGCCAAGATGAAATCGGCGTAAAACTTGCCAAAAAGATAGCAAATCAGATGCTAAACTGGCGCTTTGCCGTAACCGATACTCACGGTTTTCGCCATGCAGAAGTAAGCGGCGGCGGAGTCGATACGACGGAGATAAACCCAAAAACTTTTGAATCGCTTAAACAAAAAAAACTATATTTCTGCGGTGAAGTGCTTGATGTCGTTGGAAAAAGAGGCGGATACAACTTTGCTTTTGCATGGGCAAGCGGATACTTGGCTGCGAAACATATAACTAGGGCTTAAGCCCTCATAACTCTTTTAAACTCTATCCAGTTTAACACTCTTTTTATGGAGTCGTCATCTTTTATGTTTACTTCTAAGATATCGACATTTGGTTTTAGTTTTCTCGCCTCTTTTTTCTCCGATTCTACATCAAAATCTATATAAGGCAAAAGATCTGTCTTTGTTATAAGCACTAAATCAGCTTTGCGAAACATAACAGGGTATTTTGCTATCTTGTCATTTCCCTCCGGTACACTTACAAGAACTATATTTAAGTGTGTTCCTACATCGTAAGAGGCAGGACATACAAGGTTGCCGACATTTTCCACAAAACAGATATCTACCATATCTAAATCGATATGATGAAGCGCCTTATGAACCATAAAAGCGTCCAAATGACACGCACTACCGGTTTGTATCTGGTAGGCATCTACTCCTTTGGCTTTTAGTCTATCTGCATCCTTTGAAGTCTGCAAATCGCCCTCTATAACGGCAAATTTAAACTTAGCCATTGTTGCAAACTTCTCTAAAAGTGCTGTTTTTCCGCTCCCCGGAGAACTCATAATGTTTATCGCCAACACTCCGTGACTCTCAAAATGCGTTCTGTTATGAGAAGCTTCATGGTCATTTTTATCTAAAATCTTCTCTATAACGGCTATGGTTTTTGCATCGTTTAGCTGAGGGTTTGCATGGATAGTTTGCATATCGTGAGAGTGTTCGTGATGATGCTTATGACTGTGTTCTGTTATGCCGCATCCGCAATCTTTACACATTATCTATTATCCTTAAAAAATTTATCATAAACAAAATAAGCGCCAACCAACCCAACTATGAAGAAAACAAAATACTCCGCGTGCAAAGAGGAAAAAAAGTGAAGATGCTCATGCTCTTTGCCGTGAGCAAACAGAGTGCTAAGTATTAGTTGAAAAATTACTATGTATTTCATAAAAGTACCACCATTTTATAAAGATTAGACTATTTTAATCAATTGTTCCTTATAATTGAGGAAGTTTCCTACAAAGGATATTTTGAGATGTCAACAGCAATGGACGATAGATATAACACGCTTGAAAAAAGCATGAAAAAACTCGGGTATGACAAAAGCGCTCTCATTGAGACTCTTCATACCGCACAAGAAACATTCGGGTATTTGGGTATCGATACTCTAAAGTTTATAGCAAAACGGCTAAGACTTCCCTATTCAAAAGTTTACGGCGTTGCTACATTTTACAACTATTTCAGACTCAAACCAAAAGGCAAGCACAATGTCGTTGTTTGTATGGGAACTGCCTGCTATATAAAAGGCTCCAACAAAATACTCGAAAAAATCGAACAAAGATACGGTATCAAAGTCGGTGAAACAACCCACGATAATGTTTTGTCACTTTTAAGTGCCAGATGCTTCGGTTCATGCTCTCTTGCGCCGGTAGTTGTTTATGACGATGTGCCAAAAGGCAAAGTGACTGTTGAAGACTCTTTATGTGAGATAGAGGAGATGATAAAATGATTACATCTTTAAATGAATTAAAAGAGCTTGCCGATAAAAAAAAGTGTACCAACGATAACAGCCACCAAGAGCTAAGAGTTTGTATGAGCAGCAGTTGTATGTCTCTAGGTTCTGCAGAGTTAGGAAAAAGTCTGCAAGATGAACTGCAAAACAGAGAACTAAATGATAAATACAAAATAAAAAGCGTAGGCTGTAACGGACTTTGCGCAAACGGTACGCTGGTTTCTCACTGCAGAGGAGATGATAGCACTCTGTATGAAAAAATCACGACTTTAGACACAAAAGATTTAGTTGACAGTATCCAAAACGGCGGTTTGCTTAAAGATAAAATGTGTGATATAACTCAACCCTTTTTTACAAAACAAACCAAAATAGTCCTTGAAAATGCCGGAATTATTGACCCCGATGACATTGAAGACTATATAGCTCACGGCGGATATATAGCACTGTTTAAGGCACTTGACGGGATGACGCCAAAAGAGGTTATAGAAGAGGTAAAGATAAGCGCTCTTCGCGGTCGCGGCGGCGGAGGTTATCCGGCGGGTATAAAATGGGAGAGCGTCTCAAAAGTTATCAGCGAACAGAAATATATAATCTGCAACGGCGATGAGGGCGACCCAGGAGCTTTTATGGATAGAGCCGTTATGGAGTCCGATCCGCACAGAGTGTTAGAGGGAATGGCAATCGCCGGTTATGCATGTGGGGCAAATAAAGGTTATATCTATGTTAGAGCCGAATACCCTTTAGCGGTCGAGAAATTAGGCAGAGCCATAAAACAGGCAACTAAACTTGGAATTTTGGGAGAAAATATCGCCCATAGCAACTTTAGTTTTAGCATTGAGATTCGCCTCGGTGCCGGTGCGTTTGTGTGCGGAGAGGCAACTGCGCTTATCGCTTCTGTTGAGGGTAATCGCGGCAATCCAAGACAAAAGCCTCCTCATTTAACAGATTACGGTCTATGGGGCAAACCTACCGTTCTTAACAATGTCGAGACTTTAGCAAACATTGCACCCATCATTAAAAACGGCGGTGCATGGTACAAAAGTATCGGTACAGAGAACTCAAGCGGAACAAAAGTTTTTGCGCTAACGGGACACATAAAAAACACGGGGCTTGTTGAAGTGCCTATGGGAACGACTCTAAGAGAGCTTATATATGAAATCGGCGGCGGAATTCCCGATGGAAAAAAATTTAAAGCCATTCAGTCGGGAGGTCCAAGCGGAGGGTGCATTCCCGAAGAACTTTTAGATTTGCATGTAGACTATGAATCCCTTAAGAGCGCAGGCTCCATTATGGGAAGCGGAGGTCTTATAGTAATTGACGATAGTTCAAATATGGTTGAGATTGCACGATTTTTTATGGATTTTTGCAGGAGTGAGTCTTGCGGAAAGTGTACGCCTTGCCGCGTAGGAACAACAGAACTTACACTGCTTTTGGATAAATTTATAAAAAAAGAGGCTACAAAGAGCGATTTTGAACTTCTAAAAGAGATGTGTAAAATTGTAAAAAGCACCAGCCTCTGCGGACTCGGACAAACCGCTCCAAATCCGGTTCTTAGCACCATAAAATATTTTGAAAGAGAATATCTTGAAGGAATTAGCGATGATTAGAGAAAAAGTCAGGGTTAAAACCTTTAAAATAAACGGCATAGATGTCACGGGGCAATCAAACCAAACCATACTTGAAGTTGCACGCGACAACGGCATCGAGATTCCAACTCTCTGCTACCTAGAAGGTCTTAGCTGTGTCGGTTCATGCAGAATGTGCATAGTTGATATAAAAGGATGTAATGAACCGATTCCTGCATGTACGGCAAAGATAAGAGAGGGGATAGAAGTCATAACAAACTCGCCAAAAATTGAAGCGAACAGAAGAATGATACTCTCGATGCTTTTTAGCGAAAGGTCTCATACATGCAGCACATGTGTGGCAAACGGAGATTGCGAACTTCAAAGCAAGTCGGTAGAGTTGCCGCTTGAACATAGCCAAGTTCCATACCTAAACCAAAGGTTTGAGATAGACGCTTCACACAAAAACTTTGTAAACGATCCAAACAGATGCATACTCTGCACAAGATGTATCCGTGCATGCGATGAGATAGAAGGTGCGTATGCCATAGGTTTGGCAGGCAGAGGACTGAACACAAGAATAATTCATGACATGGATGAGCCGTGGGCTGACTCAAAGAGTTGTACAAGCTGCGGAAAGTGTGTCTATGTCTGCCCGACCGGTGCGCTTTATGAAAAAGATGTCACTGAAGAGGAAGTTTTAAAAAAGAGAGAGATTATTTTGGAGCTTGTGAAAAATAGGGGGAAATATTAAATGAAGATTTTTATTAAAAACCCTCGGCTACATCTCAAGGATGAAGGCTTACGAGGGAATTACGCTAAAAGTATATGCAAATCACTATGAAAGAAACCTTATATTTAATGAGATTTATGAGGTACTATCCTACTTTGACATCATCAAAAGAGTTAAAAAACTAGAAACAAACGATAAAGAGTCAACAGAACTACAATTTTTAAGCTATTTTTATAAATATGTGTAATATTATACATAATATTTTATGTATTTTAGGAGTTTATTATGATAGCTTACAAAAGAGATGAAATCATATCTGCAAGCGATGTTGCTAGAGGTTTCTCGCAAATTTTGAACAACATCATAAATCATACAAACGATAAACTAGCTATATCAAAAAACAATAAACTAGAAGCGGTCATACTGGATATAGAAGAGTATGAAAGGCTTCAAACAGTTTATGATATGTTTGAAGAAGACCAAATCAAAGAGATGTTAGCTCAAAGGTCTAAAGAGGATTTAGAAGTATCACACTCAAAAACTATTTCAATAGAAATCTAAATGAAAAAAGAACTCAAGCTTACCTATCTCAAAAAATCAAAAAAATTTTTAGACAAACATAACGATAAACTTACTGAACAAGAAGTTGATGAGCTAGTCATAAAATTTATCAAAAGCAGATTTTATAACATTGAGCAAAATATCGATTACAAATATCTTCAGGGGTATATCGGAAACTATTATAGAATCAGAAAAGGTAATATTAGAATTATTGTACAAGTTATTGATGATGAAATCATTATTGAAGCTATCATCGAAGATATAGGCTTTAGAGGTAATATTTATAAATAAAGAATTTCAAAAAGCGGTTGGTAACTCTCTAGGATTTCTCGGTAGTTCGGCAAGAAGGCAGTAGAAGCGTTAAAAGAAACATAAAAAAAAACTACTATTTCTTCTTGATTGAGTTTTGACAACAAATCATCGACATCTATATTTATTTTAGAAAATGCAAACCATTTTTTACCAAGGTCTTTCAAACTTGCTCCGATGTGCAGTATCTCTTTTTTATCCAAGATTAAAAATCTATCGTGAGAATTTTTAAAAGTTTTTAGTGTGATATTATTGTATTGTTTAGAGTATTTTTCATAGTCAAGTTTGAGTTGCTTTGAGATGCTATGTGTATATATCGTCACTTGAATATTTGGAACTTTTGAAAATAAAGTTAAAACTGTATCATCTATGTAATTATCTATTAAAATTATCTCATTTTTTGCACCTCTTAGCAAATCATTTACAAAAATATAAGCATCATAAATCTGTCCGTCGTAAAATATCCCTTGAGCTGTTTCTAAAGTATTGTTTTTTATAAGCGATTTAACAGTATTCATTTGAGATTTTAAAACATTTACATCATTTTCAAGAGAAACAAATCTTTCATTTGTGATTTTATCACTGTTTATTATATATCCATTAAGAATGTAGTTTTTTAAAATTGATGTTGCCCATTTTCTAAACTTTATTGCTTTTGATGAATTTGTTCGATAGCCAATTGCAAGTATTATATCTAAGCTATAAATTTTTACTAGTTTATCAGAATTTGCAAAGTGCATTTTTTGCACATTGCTATTTTCTTCTACTTCATTATCTTGTAAAATTTTATTGATATGCTTTGTTACACTAGTTCTATCTACATTAAAAAGTAATGAAATTTCATCTTGTCTAAGCCAAATCGTTTCTTCATTGAGAGAAACTTTTAACTCTAATTCTCCGTCATTGTAAAGTACAATACTTGAAATATTTTCCATAGAATTACCTTTTAAAAATTGTTTTTATAACTATACTAAAAGTTTTCATGTTGTATTGAAAGTATGTCAAAATGCAATATTTTTAAATTAAATTATACGAGGTAAATAAAATGAAAATAAACAATCAAGTTTTAAATAATATTGTCGTAGATGATAAAATATTTATCATCAGAGGTATTCAAGTAATGATTGATAAGTATTTAACAGAGTTATATGATGTGCCGACTAAAAAGGCTCAATGAACAAGTAAAGAGAAATATAGAGAGGTTTGATAGCGATTTTATGTTTCACTTAACTGATCAAGA
>CAYHRD010000063.1:0-10518 GCA_964358925.1 uncultured Sulfurimonas sp. | reverse complement strand
TCGGAACCGTAACTATACTGATTTTTTATCTTTTAATCGGCGGAAGAAGCTACTGCGCTTGGGTTTGCCCTTACGGGATTCTTAGCGAAATCGGCGAAAAATGGCACAATACGCTAGTAGATAAAAAAATTATCAAAGAGAGAAAGTTTGATCATAGAGTCAGACATATCTTTTGGGCTATCTTTTTAATTCTATCTTTTTTTACAGGTTTTTTAGTTTTTGAGACATTTAATGTTGTCGGTATTCTAAGCAGAATGATTGCATACGGATGGAGTTTGGCTTTAGTCTGGGTTGTAGTCGTTTTTGCCATTGAAGTTTTTTACTCTCGCAGAGCTTGGTGTACATACATCTGTCCGATTGGAACTACATACGGCTACATCGGAAAAGTTTCAGCTCTAAGAATTGAGTGGAATGATAATTGTGATCACTGTATGGTTTGCCATGATGTCTGCTTTGAAAATCAAGTTTTAGAGATTACAAAAGCAAAATATGACAAACAAAGAGAAGAAAAAGGTATAACCAGAGAGTATATAACCGGTGCCGACTGTACGCTTTGCGGAAGATGTGTAGATGTTTGTCATGCAGATGCGCTAAAATTTGATTTTAGACTAAAAAGTTTGGTATAAAATATGATAACTATTTCAAATCTTACAAAAAAATTCGGTTCGCATATATCTCTTGATGATGTCAGCTGCGAATTCAATAAAAATGACTCAATAGCATTAATGGGAGCAAACGGTGCGGGAAAAACGACTCTTATCCGTTCAATCCTCGGATACTACCATCCTGATTTCGGAAAAGTTTTGATAGACGGTTCTTGCCCTATCAAAGATAGAGTTAAAGTGCTGCAAAGCATAAGTTTCGTACCGCAACTCCCTCCCCCGATTAAATTGAATATCCAAGAGCTTATGCAGTATGTTTGCATGAGTACGGATATAGACAAAGAACTCATTGAACACTACTCAAACGAGATGAAGCTTGACATCAAATCCAATCTCTATAAATCTTTTTTCAAACTAAGCGGCGGGATGAAGCAAAAACTGCTTATCGCAATAAGTTTGGCTAAAAAAAGCAGTATTATTATATACGACGAACCGACTGCAAATCTTGACCCAAAAGCAAGAGATGATTTTTATAGACTTTTAAAACAAAATGAGGATGAAAAAGTTCTTCTCTTTGTTACGCACAGACTAGAAGAGGTTCAAGAACTGGTAAACAGACAAATATATATGGACTTGGGAAAAATAGTTTCAGATGAGAGATTTTAGATTTTTATTTTTTATCTTAAATTTTTTACTCCTGTTTTTTATAACGGGTTGCAATACCTCGGAAGCCTCATCCTCCAAAGAGAGAGATAGTAGTCATAAAGTTTGCTCAAAATGCAATATGGAACTGCCGACTTCAAATATCCATGCGGCAAAGATATTAAAAGATACGAGTAGTTACTATTTTGACGATATCGGATGTTTAGTTCTATGGGCTAAAGATAAAAATATAGATATAGATGCGGCAAAAACAGAAGTTTTTACAAACGACACGCATAGATATATAGAAACTTCTGCGGCATATTTTACGATTAGTGAAAAAACACCAATGAATTATGGATTTAGCGCTTATGAACACAAAAAAGAGAGCTCCATAAAGATGGATGAAGTAAAGCTTAAGATGCTTAGAGGCGAACATATGGCAAATCCAAAAATCAGAAAACAGATACTTGGACAGTAAAGGATTAGTTTGAAAAATTTATATTTAATTGCATACTTGGATTTAAAAGAGTCCATAAGAGCCAAATGGTTTTTGGTTTACTCTCTTGTATTTGGTGGGTTGATTGCCCTCTTTTTTATAGCAGGAGTGACGGAATCACAAGTTATGGGATTTAGCGGACTCAGCAGACTTCTGCTTATGTATATTCAAATAACCATAGTTATACTTCCTATATTTATACTTATAACCACGGTTCGCTCAATCTCTGGTGACAGAGACAATCATATACTTGAGTATATGCTCTCGTTTCCTATATCGCTTAGACAATACTATTGGGGTAAAATCATAGGAAGATTTATCACGGTATATCTACCTGTTCTTTTTGCTATGATTATCGCTATAATCTTCGGTTTCATAAAAGGTGCGGCAATTCCGTGGAGCATCTTCTTTTTATATACCGGGCTGCTTTTTTCACTCTCAAGCGCTTTTTTAGGGATTGCATTTTTTATATCTTCGTTTGTAAAATCATCCGAAGTCGCACTCGGAATCTCATTTTTCGTATGGATATTTCTGCTTGCTTTTATTGATATAGCTCTTATCTCGCTAATGATGCAGCAAAGGTTAAATGAGGAGCTGATTATATTTATATCTATGATTAATCCAATGGAGCTATTTAGAGTAGCCGCTATCTCGCTTTTTGATCCGGAACTAACGGTTATGGGTCCTGTTGCATTTTATATACTTGATTTGATGAGTCAAAGCGTATTTGTTCTTTTATCGATAGGTTATCCGCTTTTAATCGGATTGGCTTTTGCTTACGCCGGTTTTAAAATATTTGAAAAAAAAGATTTAGTTTAAAAGGAGTTTTTATGTACAAAAAATTATTTACATCGCTGGTGATTGCTTCATCTCTCTCGCTAATTTCAACTTTAGCGGCAAGCGAATCATACAAAATGGATTATGACAAAGAGTCAACATGTATAGTAAGAAAAATAAAAGTTTATCAAGAACCTAAATGGGTTGCTAAAATAGAGCTTACAAACGGCAAAAAACTTTTCTTTTCATCTCCTAAATCAATGATAGAGTTTTATCAAACTCCGGGAAAATGGTTTAATATCGGAGTAAAAAGCGAGGATGATTTTAAAGAGATATTGGTCACCGATTTTGATACGCTAAAACCGATAAACGCTAAGGGTGCTTTTTTTGTTTACGGAAGCAATGTAACTTCACCTGCAGGTGACGATTTGGTAGCGTTTGCAACATACGAGGCGGCAAAAAACTTTGCTTCTAAACACAACGGAAAAAGAGTGATGGCTTTCAATCAAATATCAGACGCTCTTATCAGACTGCTTAACGGAAAAATTTAACACGCCTTAGTAAAAACAGAATATTTATCTGTTTTTACTAAAAATACTCAATTAGCGCTTCTTTGTTTATGTATCTGGTTTTAACATTTATAATATTGTTATCTTTAAAAAATTTCAATATTCTTGAGAGCGTCTCAGGCGAGACGCCAAGCACTTCTGCTATCTCAATATTTTTTGTTTCAAAAAAATCATCTACATGGTTATAGATATATT
The DNA here is from genome assembly GCA_964358925.1 of uncultured Sulfurimonas sp. GTDB lineage: Bacteria > Campylobacterota > Campylobacteria > Campylobacterales > Sulfurimonadaceae > Sulfurimonas. Next base: position 7,234 of record CAYHRD010000063.1, on the reverse strand, counting down.
TTGCAACCCTCTCTCTTGAATCCAGCACCAAGTTTGTTGATATTATATTTTCAAGGTTTTTAATCTTTTTTATCAAAGATGTTTGAATATTAAACGCCATATTAGGATTTGAAAATATAATATCTTTTAGTTTGTCAAAATCAATCTTTAAAATCTCAACATCGCTGTAAGCTTTTGCCGTTGCCGGATAAGGGATACCCTCAAAATTTGCAACTTCACCGATTAGCTCATTGTCATGAAAATACTTAAGCACTATCTCTTTATGGCTTGAAGATGTTTTGTAGAGCTTGATAACGCCTTTTGCCAAAAGATATAAAAATTTTGGCTCATCGCCCTCATAAAAAACAATATTATCTTTAGAAATTTTATGCTCAGTCGTAAAAGTCTCTATTTTTTTTATCGTCTCTTCATCTATGTTATTGAAAAGAACTATATTTTTTATGTATGCTTTCATTTTACTCTTTTTAACACCTCATCGTAAGTTATAATCTCTTCACCGGCTTTTATAGACTCTTTGCTTTTATATGCACTAAATCCATATGCCATTGATGTGACATTTCCGGTCGTATAAAATGCCTCTCTTGCATCTGTCCACTCTCCGCTTAGTGCATCGGTAATCCAGATTTTGGCACTATCTTTGTATGCTATCTTTTCCTCATCGAACCATAAAACCATACATCCGATATCATCAAATTTATAAACCTTCTTAGTGTTTGGGTCTCTAAGCTGAATAGTGTTTTTTCTATCGCTTAAAACCATAACACATCTGTCACACATATCTCTATCCCAATTTACTTTTGCTGCTCCGCTTTGTTCTTTTTTCTCACAACCCAAGAAAAAAAATATCATAAATGAAAACAGTAACAACTTAAATTTCAACATCTAAATCCTTATAGCAAAACGCCGTTTTTTACATAGTAAATCACTACATACATTGTCAGCAATATAACATAAAGAGAATTAAATAAAAGTGAGACTTTATAGCTTACTTTTGACTCTTCTACAAAACTCACGACCAAACCGTAGAATGTTCCGACGAATAGTAAAAAGTATATAAGATACCCTACATAATAGTAATCGCTCTGCAAGTAACAAAACGGGCAGTGGTGAGAGGGAAGTTCATATATATATGTTCCGAAAAAGAGTATAAGCGATATAAGCGAAACAGGTATAAAAATTATGTTTAAGAGAGTAAAAATATATCTATTTTTTAAAAAATAAAAGAGTACTATTAATAGATAATTGCCGTAAAACAGTGCAAGTAAAAGAGATGTATCCAGCGTAAAGAGCGTAGAGATGGCAGATGTTGAAGAACTTGAGTATATGCTTCCGCAACAACTAACCATCTTGTTGATTTCAATAGAGCTAAACATAAAAATCTCTAAAACAACCTCAACTATAAAAAGAAAAAAAAGCCCTATAAAGAGTCCAAATTTTAGTTTTGTATATGGCTGATTTTTATCCGTCATATCCTGAGAATGAAGTCTTAGCCAATAAGCAAACAGATATAAATTTATAATTTTTAAGACGATAAGACTCATACCTATCTGCGTAGCATCTACAACCCCTGCAGCGCACATGGCACCTGTTATAACATTTGATATCTTATCTAGCGCAAAAACAAAAAAGAGAAAAAGCGGCACTTTTACGCTAAATATATACTTTATAATCGTAGATGCCAAAAAGCTATCTTTTTCGAGTTTATACTGCAGAGGCAAAGTCGACTCTATATTCCATCCCAAATATATTCTTATGCTCAATACAAAAGCCACTATGCCTAAAAGCGCAAATATACCGTTTAAGATAAGAATAGTAAGCACTTCGGGAGTTAAGAGCATTAAACGATACTTCCTTGATAAATCTCTATCTCTCTATCTACAATGTTAAGTCCAAAAAAGAGCGGGTCATGCGTAGCTATTACAATAGTCTTACCCTCTGCCTTTAACTCTTTTAAAATCTCTATAAAAGCCAAAGAGAGCTTCTCATCCAAATTTGCGGTAGGTTCATCTGCTAAAATAATTTTTGGATTATTTATATTTGCTCTTGCTATCGCCACCCTTTGCTGCTCTCCGCCTGAGAGATTTTTAACAAGCTGATTCTCCTTATGCTCAATATGAAACATCTTTAAGACTCGCGAGAGCTTATCCTCAATCTCTTTAGCTTCCATATTCATAGGGACAAGAGGTAAAATTATATTTTCTTTAGCACTTAGAGTCGGTATGAGATTATATTTTTGAAAAACAAAACCTATGCTGTGGCGTCTGAAATCGGATGCAAAGTTATCGGGAAGCTTGGATATTCTATCTCCGCCGACTATAACTTCCCCGCTTGTAGGTTTGCTAAGAGCGGCGATGAGTGAGAGAATCGTACTCTTTCCGCTTCCGCTTGCACCTTTTAGCACTACCAGTTCACCCTCTTTTACATACAGATTTATACCTTTTAGCGCCGTTACTACCTCTGCTGCATTTACCTCATACAGCTTAACTATATCTTTTAACTCTATCACTATCTTATAACCTCATCCGCTTCAAGCGTCGCACTTCTCCACGAAGGAATAATTATAGCCGCTATATAAATCGGCACGCTTAGAAAAAATATCAGAGCCAAAGTCTGCACATCAAGCACAAAAGGGAGATTAAAAGATGTTTTTAGCCCAGAGTAACCCGTAAAAATATTTTGCAAAAGCGGAGCTTTAAATATATATACAAAAGCCAATGCTAAAATAATCCCCGTAATATATGAGAAAAATGAGACAATAAAGCCCTCATAAAACTTCTCTCTAAGCACATCGTCTACCCGCCAGCCGATTGCCTTTAGTATTCCTATCTCTCTTTTTTGTTCACTGCTGAGTCCGCTTGTTTTATCATAAACTATTATAAAAAATGTAAAAAGCGAAACAACAAAAAGTGCTAAAAAAATTCCGCTTTTATAATCAAAAATATTTTGATAACTTATCTTTAAATCATCTTTTGTTATCACTCTGCTGTCGGGATATAAAAGTTTTATCTTTGAGGCTATCGTTGCAACTTCATTGAAATTTGCCACTCTGACTACTATATCCGTAGCTTTTGACTCATCCATGTCAAAAATCTCTCTTACGCTCTCTTTGCTCATGACAATAACATCGTTTGACTCCAACTCCGTCTCACCATTAAAGAAACCGCCGATATCTACTCTCTTTAGCTCTCCGTTTGGTTTTATAAAGTTAAAATACTCTCTATAGTAGTTCTTATCCATAATTTTTTTAACACCCTCTCCTACTATCATAGAAGATTTGCTAAAATCCAACCCTTTTACGGCTTCGACAAAAGAGTTTTTATACTGCTCTTCATACTCATCCAAACCGACAATGCTAAAATTTACTCCCGCATTCTCAAAGTAGTAGTATCCCCAGACTCTTGCAACCGCACTCTCTACGCCGGTAATTTCTAAAATCTCATCAACAACACTTACATCAATATCGTAATGTCGCCCCGCTTTAATCTTTTGAACCGTTATCTCGGGAAGAGAATTTACGGTGGATTGAAGTTCATATTTTATGGAGTTTGTTATAAAAAAGAGCGAACTTAGCAAAAAGACAAGAACACTTAAGATGAATGATACGAAAAATGTTTTGTACTTTTGACGAAGCAGTGAGTTTATGGCATACTCAACTATGTAAAGATTGATTTTATTTCTCATTTTTGCTCTTAGTGTTTATAATATTTGAATGAGAAAATAGATAAGTCGATGCAAAATACTCTCTTAATGTTCCATCATCTCTATATATTGAAAAAAAATCACTCAAACTTCTATGTCTGACATACGAAGCCTCTGTTGAAATTGCCAAATCAGGAATACCAAGAGATTTAACAAACTCTTTTTTTTTATCAAGAGCATCTACATTCACGCTTTTTGCAGTGTAAAGATAACCGACTTCTATAAAAAAAAGAGTTGTTAATGCAAAAAAAGAGTAGAGCAAAAACTCGCTTTTCTTATTCATCTAGTTTTTGAACCTCTTTTGGATTTATATCCTCAAATTTTAGCACCTTTATGCCCTTATGGTCTAAGCTGAATGTTTTAGCTTCGCTCTCGCTCTTAAAAGGTATAAGTTCATTCCCCATCGGTCCGTAAATATCGCTGCCTATTACAAAATAAGCTTTTGTAGCATCTATTGCTTTTTGAGAGTAATAATCAGACACCAGCATCTTATTTATACCCTCTTTATGCTCAAAGTAATGCTTCATCATATCTTTTGCGCCGTCAAAAGAGAAATGTTTCTCTTTGTAAAATATTTGAGCCGCCCATTTTGGATATTTATAGACAAACATTCCGCAAATCGGACATTTCTCATCTTTAGTTACCTTTATAAAATCAGTGCTGTTTTGCGTATCACCGAATCTTTTTACTTCCCATAGATATAAAGATAGGGCTTGAAGTTCAGGCTCATTTAAATCACCGCAAAGTTTTTTCTCTTTTATGCTTGCTTTTAACTCGTTTATTTCCAAATAACTATTTATATCTATATTGTTTTTACAATTTTTTTCAAATACCTTTTTACCCATCGGATAAACTTGCTTATTCTTCTTATTTTGTACCATTTCAACATCAGAAGCAAGTGAATCTTGCGCCATTTTTAGAGCAGTTTTAAAATCAACGATTTTTCCGCCATGCTCCATATTGAAATCTTCTGCAGCCTCTTTGTTTCCAAAAGCCAGTTTGCTGACCTTTGACATTGTGCCTTGTACATCAGAACCGACTATATAATAAGCACTCTTTGCATTGATCAGTTTTTGCGTTGTAATATCCACGACTTTTATACTATCAATATTTATTTCATGCTCTTGCATATCGACGGCTAAACATCTCATCGAACAATATTGCCTATCTTTATGATTGTGGATTTTTGAAGCGTGGGAAGTTTTATAAAATGCCTCGATATTCATACCGCATACGGGACACCACTCTTTTTGAGAACCTTTTTGAACCAATTCAGGCTTAATGGTCGCAGACTTTGTAAAATCTTCGGCATTTATATTTGTTACACTTAAAATAAGAGCCGTTATTAATATTAAAATATATTTCATAGCACAAACTTCCCTTTAGGGCATTTTTAAAAGTTTGCTATTTGATCTTAAGTAGCATTAATCTTATTATTAATAATATAAGAAGAGCATAAGCCAATATTTTAAAATCAAACTCGCTTGCTATATGGATATTTCTAAATGTATCGCTTTGGGTTGCCTCAACACCTAGCCTCTGCATCGCTAAAATCTTTGGCGAATATACGGCACTAAACATAAGAGCGGAAAAAACAACCGTAACGGAACTGCCAAAAATCAGAGCATCTCTTTGTCCTTTTTTGTACATTATAAATTCATATACAGCGACAAAAAGCACTACCAAATATACCCAATAACTAAAACGACGAAAAATTTCACCCATTATTATTCCGGCATTAAAATTATCAATCAAAGGAGAATATAAAATGGCATCGGTATTAAAAATAGTAGGAGCGACGACTGCACCGAGGATTACAACTGCACCGAAAGTTGAAGCCAATAGGGCAAGATAACTAAAATCAATATAAATATTTCTTTTCACGAGCTATAACCTTAGTGTAAAACCCCTGTCAAAACCACTCAAATCTTTATAAAAATTGAGTGGCTTTTGCGGCATTTTATTTAAATAATTCACTATTTTATCTTTTTGGTCATAACCTATCTCACATGTAAAGAAGTTAATCTCTCTACTTAAGACTCCATCAAGAAGTTCTCTTATTATCTCATCTCCTACTTCTCCGCCAAACAGTGCATTTTGCGGTTCATACGATAGATTTGATTCCAATTCTGCACTGTTTGCTATGTAAGGCGGATTTGAAACCAAATAATCTATATGCTCGTTTATCGGTTCTAAAAGCGAGCCGTGTCTTAATTCTATCCTACTCTCAAGTCCAAATTTTTCTATATTTATCTTTGCTATCTCTATTGCAGCCTCCGAAATATCGACTGCAATAAACTTTGCATTTAAAAACTGTTTTGCAAGCATAATAGAGATAATTCCGCTCCCTACTCCGACTTCTGCAAAAGTTATATCCGCATTTTTATCAGATACATTTTTTATAACTTCATCTATTAAAAGCTCAGTTTCAGGACGAGGAATAAGCGCACCCGTTGCAATGTAAAACTCTTCACTATAAAAACTTACACGATTGGTTATATACTCCAAAGGTTCGTTTTTGGCTCGTCTATCAACCCATTTAAAAAGTTTATCAACATCTTTTATATGTGAATTTTGATTTGTTAAAAGCCAGAGTTCATCTACTTCTAAATGGTGCATCAAAAGAAGCTGCGCTTCTCTTGATGCTCTTTCAATAAAAGGGTTTAATCTCCGAGTAATATCTTTTAAAATATCTTTAACTAGATATCCGCTTGGCATGATGCTCCCAAAGCACTTTTATCGTCATTTCCAACATCAACGCCAAGCTCTTTTAATCTCTCTAAAACAGGAGGATGCGTATAGTGAAAAAAGATATAAAGCGGATGTGAAAGAGGGAAGCTTTTATTTTCATTTACCAACTTTTTAAGCGCATTTGCAAGTTCAACTGCTCCGCCGCTTCCACCAAGTTCACTTCCCATTCTATCCGCCGCATACTCATTATGACGACTAACGACTCCCATAACAGGCATCATCAAAAGTCCCAAAACAGGCATAAAAAGAAGGAGTAAAATCATTACCGAATAAGGGGCTTGATTAAGTCCTAACTCCATATAAAGTGAATCAGGCAAATTCCCAAAAATTGCAAACATGCCAAAAAGCATAACGCCGACCATAGCAATATTTTTATAAATATCTCCATGCGAAAAGTGACCAAGCTCATGCCCTAGAACTGCCAAAAGCTCTTTTGTAGTTAGTTTCTCTATCAAAGTATCAAAAAGCACGACTCTTTTTGATTTGCCGAGTCCGCCGAAATAGGCATTTAGTCTTGCATCTCTTTTACTTGCATCACTTATGAAAACACCTGCACTTACAAAGCCCGTCTTATCCATTAAGCTCTTTATTTGACCATCCAACTCCTCATTTTGAAGCGGAGTAAGTTTGTCAAAAAACATAGCTCTAAAAGTCGGATAAAGCATATTTATTAAAATAACCACCGCAAATATAAAGACAAAACTCCAAAGCCACCAAAGAGCAAAACTAGATACTATCGCATAAATACCCCATACTACGAGCGAACCAAATATTAGAGTAGTTG
>CAYHRD010000062.1:4549-10690 GCA_964358925.1 uncultured Sulfurimonas sp. | reverse complement strand
CAACCATTTAGTTTTATTGTCGTTTATCAATCGTGATTTTTCAGGAAAAGATGCCGATATTGCACTTGGAAATGCGGGTATTACCGTAAACAAAAACACTGTTCCGGGTGAGACTAGAAGTCCATTCGTGACTTCAGGTATCCGCATCGGAAGCCCTGCTCTTACAAGCAGAGGAATGAAAGAGAAAGAGTTTGAATTTATTGCAAATAAAATCGCTGATGTTCTTGATGATATCAACAATACTGAGCTTCAAGCAAATATCAAAAAAGAGTTAAAAGCATTAGCTCAAAATTTTGTAATATACAATCAATCAACATATTAAGGATAGATAGATGACGGCGATGGATTTAAAACTTATAAAAATGCTAACGGATCACTACTGGATTAAAAAAGACGAAGTAGTCAATAAAATAGTTTTTAAGGGTCGTACATTTTATAATAAGTTTGAAAAAGTAAATTCTACATTATCACAAAGCGTCATAAACCAGCATACAAAGGGTGAGGTAACCGTAGCTCACTCTTTGATCAACAAACTCGGCAAAGTCGAAAACATAGTAATTGACTACAACGGAAGAGACCCTGAGCGTTTTTATCACAAAACCCAACTTCTTCTTCGTGAAGAGGGTTTTATAAACTTTACTGCTTTTAAAACAAAAACAGAAGGTCATTTACATGTTTATATCCATAAAGGTCACACTACTCTTCAAGAAGCTATTCAACTCGGGAAAATGATATCTATGAAACTAGCGGCAAAACAACCTAAACAGTGGAGAATGTTTCCAAATGACGAGATGCCCGAAGAGTACAATATACTGACTCTTCCTTATGAAGTTTATTCTAAAGAGCGAGGTGCTTCTTGGTCAAAGCATATGTAAATAAGTTTTGGGTATTATTGTAAACTATGAATAAAGAAGGAGAAGTTATGGAAGAAGAAAAAAATCAACTTAATGATATTATCTTAAATAAAAACAGCTCATCTGCCGGAAATAGAAAAGTTATTTTGGCAGTTGCTACTTTAGGTATTATTTTAATTATTGTTGTAATGCTTATGAATTCACTTGCATCGAGCGGTACAAACAATTTACCTCAAGCAGCACTTCCTCCTGAACCTCAAAAAGAGATTATAGCCGGAAATAACGAACCTCTTTTTGAAGAAGTAAAAGTTGTTCAAGAAGGTGCACCGGAAAACGGTTCTCTGGATAAAATTGCACAAAAATTAAAAGAAGAAAGCATAAAAGAGAGTAGTAAAACAGCTGAAATAGTAAAAAAAGAGAGTGTTAAGGCATCAGCGGTTGTTGAAGAGCCTAAAAAAGCAGAAACTAAAAAGGTAGCGGTTAAAGAAGCAGCTATACCTGCATTTCCTGCACCTAAGACAGCTCATACACCGACTGCCGCAGACGATTCTATGGGAAGTCATTACATTCAAGTCGGTTCTTTTGAAAAAAGTCAGCCTGATGAAAAGTTATTGGGTTCAATTTCAAAATTAGGTTACAAATATAAATTTCATGAAGTTAAAATAAACACTAGAACGGTAAGCAAAGTTTTAGTAGGTCCGTTTTCTTCTCAAGAAGAAGCAAGAAAAGCATTGGTAAAAGTGAGAAGCTCTGTTGAACCGGGTGCTTTTTTAACGAAAATATAATTAATTTGCTCCTTATGCGGGAGCGACTCTTTTTTACAAGGTACCCATTTGATTTACTCTAAACAATTTATACAAGATCAGTTAGCTCCTATTGCGGTTTATGCAAAATTAAAAACAATGTTTGAAGATGAGATTTCATATCTTTTTGAGAGTGCCGGAGGAAGCGAAGGAAACTACAGCTTCATCTGTATCGGTGCAAGAGAAAGAGTTCAGTACATAAACAATCAAACGCTATATACGGATGTAAACGGCACCGTGCATATAAAAGAAGAATCTCCGTTTAGTTTTTTAAAAAACTACTACAAAAACATAGATACCTCAATATATAAAAAAGCTACAAGTGAACTTAAAGTCGGGTATGTGGACGGATTTATCGGCTATATCGGTTATGATATGGTTAAGGTTTTTGAGCCAAAACTCAGTGCGACAATGGATAGTTTAAAAGATGAACTAAATACTCCCGATTTAGATCTTATACTTCCAAAAATGATTTTAGTTTATTCTCATAAAAACTATCAATTAACTCTTATTTCTATGTTAAAAGAGATGAGTGATAAATTTGAAGCAGTTGAAGCCGAGCTAAAAAACTCTTATGAATATGTTCATATGAAGAGAAACATCGGGAATGACAAAGGCAGCTTTGCATTTTCTAAAGAGCAGTTTTTTGAGATGGTCGACAAATCAAAAGAGATGATAAGAAGCGGTGATGTTTTTCAAATCCTTATGACAAACCGTTTTACAAGAAAGATAAAAGTCAATCCGTTTAGTTTTTACAGAATCCTAAGAAGTAAAAACCCCTCCCCTTATATGTTTTTGATGGAGTATGAAGATTTTAACATCGTAGGCAGTTCGCCTGAGGTTATGGTTAGACTCACAAACGGGGAACTTCTTCTTCGCCCGATAGCAGGGACAAGAAAAAGAGGTGCTACAAAGCAAAGAGATATGGAACTTGAAATCGAGCTGCTTCATGACCCAAAAGAGTTATCTGAACATCTTATGCTTATAGACCTTGGAAGAAACGATGTTAGCCGCGTAGCAAAGACGGGAAGCGTAAAAGTTGAAAATATGATGCATATTGAGAGATTTTCACATGTTATGCATATTGTCTCGGATGTTACGGCAACGCTTGCAGACGATAAAGATATGTTTGACTTGTTTATGGCGACTTTTACGGCAGGAACAATGACGGGCGCGCCAAAGATACGAGCAATGGAGCTTATCGCCGAGTTTGAGGGTCTAAAAAGAGGTTTTTACAGCGGAAGCATAGGCTACTTCGGTTTTGACGGAAATATGGATAGCGCAATCACTATCAGGACTGCTTTGGTAAAAGAAGACAGAGTAATTCTTCAAGCCGGTGCAGGTGTAGTAGCCGATAGCCAAAACGAGCTTGAGTACTTGGAAGTAAAAAACAAACTCGGCGCTCTTGTTTCTTCGTTAGAGGATTTAGACTAAAATGAAACTCTTTGCCATATTTGGCGACCCTGTTGCGCACTCTCGCTCTCCTCTTATGCACAACAGCGTATTTAAAAACTTAAACTACAAAGCTTGCTACACGAGAGCTCATCTAACAGACGGTTCAAAACTCAAAGAGACTTTTTTTGCTCTTAGACTAAGCGGCGCAAATGTTACCGTTCCTCATAAAGAAGCGGCATACAAGGCTTGCGATGAAGTTCGCGGTTTTGCAAAAAAAGTGGGCGTCGTAAATACCCTTGTAAATGAAAACGGCAAGTTAATCGGCTACAACACCGATGCTGACGGTTTTATGTTCGCTATAAAAGAGTTCGGCGATATAAAAAATATTTTAGTTCTCGGTGCAGGCGGAACTGCAAAGGCTTTATCTGCAAGATTTATACAAGACGGCATAAAAGTAAGCGTTTTAAACAGAAGTCAAGAGAGGCTTGCATACTTTAGGGAGCTTGGTTGTGACTGCTTTAGCTGGGGAGATTTTGAACTTAAGAAATATGATTTGGTTGTAAACACGACAAGTGCGGGGCTTAAAGATGAAGAGCTGCCATGTCCATCAGATTTGTTAGAAAAAATTTTAGACAACACCTCTTTTGCGGCTGATGCTATCTACGGAAAAGTAACACCTTTTTTAAAACTCTCTAAAAATAAAAATATCACCTCTAAAGACGGTGCCGACATGCTTCTTGGTCAAGGCGTTTTGGCAAATGAGCTATTTGTAAATTATGAGTTAAAAACCGATGATATAAAAAGCTGTATGTCAAAGAGTTTTGAGATTTAAAGCGGATATCGCCTGTCCGTAAGCGATTGCGCCGTCATTACTGACAAACATCTCAGGCAAAACAACATCAGGGATTTTCCTCATTATCAACCTTAAAAGCACTCTGTTTTGAAATACTCCTCCGCTTAGAACCAAAGGCAAATCGTACTTTTTGTGCACCAGATAAATAATCTCTACTATCGTGTTAAAAAACTTTGAAACTGCTCTATGTACATTTTCTTCATCTAAAATCTGTTTTGCTATTTGACTAAAATCTATCTCATTATCTTGCATGCTAAACTTATAATACTCCGTGATATCCTCATCATAGAGGCTCTCCAAAAGCAGTCCGCTCTCGCCCTCGTAACTGCAAACCTGAATAACATCCAAAAGAGATGCAACAGCGTCAAACAGCCGTCCGCATGAACTGCTAAGCGGCGAATTTAGTCCATTTTTCCATGCCGTATAGAGTGTTTTTATCTCTAAACTAGAAAAAGAGTTGATTGTCAGATTGTTAAGATTAAAAACTCCATCGCCGTATATCTCAAACAAGAAACTAAGGGCAACTCGCCTAGGCTCTTTTATTGCTTTCTCACCGCCGATAAGCTTAAAATATTTAAACTGCCCCACTCTTTCATAGCCCTCTAAGTTACATACCAAAAACTCTCCGCCCCAAAGATTGCCGTCATCCCCATACCCAGTTCCGTCAAAACTCACACCTAAAACTTTTGTCGTTATTCCGTTTACGCCCATAGTTGCCAAAATATGCGCATAGTGATGCTGAACTTGCATTAACTCTATCTCTTTGTTTTGCGCTTTTAACTCTTTTGCGTATTTGGTGGACTCGTAGTTTGGATGTTTGTCGCAAACGACTACATCGGGAGCAAAATCATAAATCCTCTTTAGCGTCTCTATGTGCGATTTGTAATGCTCTATGCTCGTCAAGCTTCCCAAATCCCCTATATACGGTGAGAGAATCACACTATCTTCTACGGTTATGGCAACCGTGCTTTTCTGGTTTGCTCCAAGTGCCAAAATCTTTCTATCTGTTTTTTGCGGAAGCTTAAGATATAGAGGCGCGTATCCTCTTGCGTTTCTTAGCATAAATACTTTTTCATTTTCAACAAAGGCAACCGAGTCGTCACAGCTGTTTAGTATCTCTCTATTATGCTCTAAACAGTAGTCCCAAATGCCCCGTAGCTTCATAATATCATCATAAGTAGTACATAACGGCTCATCAGAGATATTTGCGCTTGTAGCTACTACGGGGCGGTTTAACTTTTGCAAGATAAGATGATGAAGCGGAGTGTATGCCAAAAAAAGACCGATTTGATTGATATTTGGAGCGACAAAATCACTCAGATGATTATCGTCTCTTTTTTTAAGCAAAACTATCGGTCGTCTGTTTGAACAAAGAAGCTCCTCCTCTTTTGCATTCATAGTGGCGATTTTTTTTGCGATATCAATATCTTTTATCATCACTCCAAAGGGTTTTGAGGGTCGTTTTTTTCTCTCTCGCAGAAGTTTCACGGCTTCATCATTTGAGGCATCGCAAACCAGATGATAACCGCCGATTCCCTTTATGGCTACAATCTTGCCCTCACTTATAGCTTGTACAACTTCATCTATAATATTTTTGGACTCTATTTTTGTACCGCTGTTGTCAAAAAGAGAGAGCATTGCACCACACTCGTGACACCCTATCGGCTGAGCATGATATCTTCTGTCTTTTGGATTTTCATACTCTGCCGCGCACTTTTTGCACATAACAAACTCATCCATAGATGTGTTTTTTCTATCATAGGGAAGATTTTTTATGATGCTGTATCTCGGACCGCAATTTGTGCATGTGATAAACAGGTACTCAAATCTACGGTTGGTTTTATCTTTAAGTTCACTCTCGCACTCCGCGCACATTGCGATATCGGACGGTATATGACTCGATAGAGTTTTGGCACTTTCGCTCATTTGGATGCTAAAACCGTCAAACGATTTTGTTTTTTTTATTTGAGTAATTTTTATGGAGTCTATCTCGCTAAGCGGCGGTCTGTTTTGTCTGATTTTTTGTATAAACTCATCCAGTTTTTCTTGGCAAGCATCAAGCAGTATCAACACGCCGTAACCGTTGTTTGAAACTTGACCCTTTAAGTGCATTGATATGGCAAGGTTGTAGATAAAAGGACGAAAACCGACCCCCTGCACTACGCCTCTTATCTCTATTGAATAAAACATAATTTAAAATCCTATCATAGACTGCCGCGCTGCGCTCGCAGTGACA
>CAYHRD010000062.1:0-4449 GCA_964358925.1 uncultured Sulfurimonas sp. | reverse complement strand
TCCAAACTCATCAAATACATCTCTTCGCCGTCAAGAACCTTTAAGTCAAAGCTGCCGCATAACGGGCAGATGAACTCATTTTTTTCAAGCTCCGACTCAGCCAAACAGCTGTTGCAGTGTATCTTTACTTTTTGAAGATTTACAACCAAATCAGCATTATGACATATCGTGCCAAGCTTAAACATCTCGTAAGCTTCACTCAAAAGATGAGGCTCTACTCCGCTAAGTACGCCTATTTTAACGACAACTTTTGTTACCTTTTTTGCAGAGTTTTTTCTTGCATGTTCCTCACAACTGTCAATGAGTGAGAGCACGATGCTGTACTCATGCATTTAGCAAATCCTTGGGAGCAGTTCACCGCTTGGCATATCTAAAAACCTCTGCGTATCCCACGCCGAATTTATAATAACTTTTTTTGGATGCAGATTTGTCACTTTGCCAATTATGGAAGCATTTTTATTAAATGTTTTCAAAATCTGCTCTGCCTTCCCTGCTTCTTCTTTTTTTACTGCAAGCAAAAAAGTTCCCTCATTTGCCAAAGACATAGCATCAAACCCTAAAAGCTCGCAAAGTCCCATAACCTCATCACTTATAACGATTTTGCTCTCATCTGCCTCTATACAGATATTTGACTGTTTTGCCCACTCGTTTAGCACCGCACTAACTCCGCCGCGCGTTGCATCTCTCATAGCCGTTATATCTATGCCAGCATCTATCAAACTCTTTACGGTTGGATAAAGAGAGGTGCAATCACTTATAAGAGAACTGCTTAACTCAATCCCCTCACGAGACGCAAATATAGTCGCCCCATGACACCCGATATCACGGCTAAGGAGTATGATATCATCTTCACTTATGCTATTTGAACTGATACCGCTTTGCAAAATCTCGCCTATACCCGTCGTGTTTATAAATATCTTATCCACGCTTCCTTTCGGCACCACTTTAGTATCCCCGCTAACTATCAAAGCGCCGTTTATTTCAAGCTCTTTTTGCATAGATAAAACTATTCTTTCAAGCTCATCTACGCTAAAACCCTCTTCTATTATGACGCTGCAAGTTAGATATTTCGGCTTCGCACCCATCATAGAGAGGTCATTACAAGTTCCGCAAACTGCAAGTTTGCCTATATCAGCCCCTGCAAAAAAAAGCGGAGTTACCGTAAAGCTGTCGGTTGAAAATGCCAATCTTCCACCCTCAATGATTGCCGCATCTTCGCTCTTATCTAGGATGTCGTTTTTAAATGCTTTGTAAAAAACATCGCTTATCAGCTCGTTGTTCTCCTGCCCACCGTTTCCGTGGGAAAGTTTTATTGTTTTAGTCATTTGGTCTCCATCAAAATATAAATAGCTTTTTTATAGTTTTTTTTATCCACATTTTTCATTTTCCAACTCACCTTATTCCCCCTCCAACAACTTTTTAAACTCATCTTTATTTGGCAGCACCGTCAAATATTTACTTGCATAAATTTGGCTATTGTCTTTTGGCAAGGTAAGTTCCACCAAAGCCTTGCTTTTATCTTTGCAAAGGATGATGCCCACTGTCAGATTTTCATCGTCTGTTTTTTCAAATCTATCAAAATAGTTTACATACATCATCATTTGCCCTATATCTTGATGTTTTAGTTCGCCGATTTTAAGGTCAAGTACCACAAAACATTTCAAAAAACGGTTGTAAAATACCAAATCAACGGCAAAATGTTTCTCATCTATGGTGATTCGTTTTTGACGGGCTACGAAAGTAAATCCCTTGCCAAGTTCAAGTAAAAAATGCTCTAGCTTATCTATAAGTTTTTGTTCCAACTCACTTTCGCTATAACTTGAAAGCACAGGCAACCCCACAAACTCCAAGATGTAAGGGTCTTTTATCAAATCCTGCACAGACTCTATAATCTGCCCTTTTGAAGATAAAGATTTTATTTTTTCTTTTTCAAGACTAAGAGACAACCTCTCAAAAAGCCCACTATCAAACTGCCTTTTAAGCTCCCGCAATGTCCAGTTGTTTTGTGTGGCTTCTATCTCATAAAAGTTTCGCTCATTTTCAGTATCAATTCTAGTTAAAAAGAGATAGTGAGACCAGCTTAAATCGAATTTCCGAGACACTGTCTCCGATTTTGAAAATGCTATATAAAACTTTCTCATATTTTCTAGATTATCAACCGAAAAGCCTTTGCCAAACTCCTTTGATAGTTCAAAAGATAAACTTTTCAAAAGCCCTTTTCCATACCCCGCCCTTATCTCCCCGCCTTGCTCTTCTTCTACTATTCTTTTGCCTATCTGGAAGTAAGTCATCGTCATAGTAGTGTTGATAGTTTGATAAACCCTGTTTCTTGCTTCATAAAGCAGCGTTTTTATATCTTGAAAAAAACTACCGTTTGTTATTTTCATGTTGGTTTTCCTACTTTTTGAACTCTCAAGAAAAGCTTGATAGTTGGATTTTTACCTTGCTTGTGCATATCTGCTCCCTAATATCATAAAGATTTTACTTATCTTAGCAATTAAAACTATCTTTATAAAAAATATGTCATCTTACAACCCTCTTTTAGGATATAAGCTATATCAATATCGCTATCTTGGTGGTTTACCTCTTTGGCAAAAGAGCCAAAAAGAACAAACTGTGCGATGTTAAAATCGCTCTTTTTATCTTTTAAAACATTTAAAATTTCATTTTTATTCATCTGTTGTCTCCTTGTTCAAAATATCCATAGCCTTTTTATAATTTTCATCATCGGCGTAAAAATACTCTTCCAAAAGCGGTTTGATTTTATACTCTTTGACAAACTCTAAATCATTTTTATCTATAACTTTCATAAAATAACTATGCCCTAACATATAATCTTCATTTAGACTATTTTTTATAAATACATTTAGACTGTTAAACAGCTCTTTTGCCTTCTCATTTTTAATCAAATCTTCATTCGGCTTCATCTTTAAAAATGTAAATCTCCGTCTTAGTGCTATGTCGATAGTAGCGATAGATTTGTCAGTAGAGTTCATAGTCGCTATGATATAAAGATTTGATGGTACTTTAAACTTCTCTCTTGAGTACGGAAGCGTTACTTCATAAACATCTCTTTTATCCTCTTCAATAAGCGTGATAAGCTCTCCAAAAATTTTAGAAATATTTCCTCTGTTTATTTCGTCTATGACTATGTAGAAGTTTTTTTCTTTTTCTACATCAATTTTATTATTTTTAATTATTTCAACTATTTTATTTCCTATTGGAAAATAATATCCTGAAAGAGAAAAAGTATCTTTTTTTACTTCTAATCGCCTTATGTCTGATGGTTTGCTTACAAGATTTTTGAGAATGGCATTTACTACCACTTCTAAATCATTTTTTTTGACATATTGCTCATCTTTTGCACTTTTTGATCGTACTTTTAGCGATTTTTCTTTGAAATCATTGATAATTATTTCTATATCACTAACAGAATACAAAGGCTCAAGCTCATTGTTAAAATACATGCCTCTTAAAATATCATAAGCCTCATCAAAAGATATATGTTTAAATTCCGATTCTTTAATTTTATTAAGTGCATTAAGTGAAAGCCTTTTAAATATCCCATCGTCAAGCTCAATATTTCCGCTTTCATTCGGTCTAAAACCCTCGATAAAGTCTTCATAAGAGTAGCTTTGATGAAAGGTTACAAACTCAACTCTTTTGTCTTGTTTTATAGTTTCAAATGTCTCATTATTTAACTCTACATGTTGATTTTTTGAAACGACATTAAAAATCTCATTTTGGCTTTTGCCATCTTCTATCATAGAGATTAGATTTTTATAGTTATGCGTTTTTCCAACTCCAGGAGCACCGTAGAGGATTATGTTTTTTATTTTGTTTTCTTGATTATTTATTTTGTTAATATTCTCCTGATTTTTATCATCAATAAATGTTGTTATATCTTTATCGTATTCATTAATCGTTTTTGTAACTGATAAATATTGTAAAAACTCTATATATTTATCAACTGCCGCACTTGGTAATCTACTTTGTGTATTAACATTAAATTCATGTAAATCACCGCCGTTTAAAAGTCTTATTTTTAACTTTCTTAAATAATCTATATCAGTACAATCAAATAAATTTGTATATTGATTTTCTCCAAGCTCAGTTAATTTTCTAGGTATAAAATTTTCTAGTGCATTTGGATAAGAGCTAATAGGTGCAACTGTTTCCACTTTACTTCTTAACCATTCTTTAAATCTTTCTTTATTGCTCATAATAACTCTCCTGTTCTAATTTTAATCTCTTCAATATACTCTTTATAACCACCGCACCCATCAAACCACAAATCCAAACTCTTTACTTTCATATTTACCTCATCCCCATCTTTGCCTAAAACCAAATCATAATCAAAATGTTCCAGATGTTTCGGATAGAGAAGCATTGTGTTTGTTATATGATAGTTTTTTCCATAAACGAACATCTGAAACTTATCGTCTCTTT
>CAYHRD010000061.1:0-10698 GCA_964358925.1 uncultured Sulfurimonas sp. | reverse complement strand
TGTTCCGATTAGCGTTTAAAATCATTCTGACACGAAAGTGTCAAGCTTTAGTGCCTGTGCTGCAAGCGTAGCTAAGCGGGACTTGTTCCGATTAGCGTTTAAAATCAAATAAAAAGGATAAAAGTGAAACACTTTTTTTTAGCAATTTTAATAAGTTTAGAACTATTTGCATCACTGGATGGCATTACTTCGTTTGAAGCGGATTTTACGCAAAGCATCACGGACGAAAAAAATAAAACATTGGTTTATAACGGTCACATAGTCGCATTAAAACCGCAAAATGCTAAATGGAGTTACATAAAACCAGTAAAAAAAGATGTATACATAAATAATTTTGAAGTAACAATCGTCGAACCTGAGATAGAACAGGTCATAGTTAGAACGCTAGAATCGAATTTTGATTTTTTCAAAATGATATCAAATGCTAAAAAAATTGAAGAAAACAAATATTTAGCAAATTACAAAGATACAAAATTTACCATAATTAAAAATGGCTCTTTTATAGAGTCTATATCTTATTTAGATGAATTTGAAAACAGAGTTAAAATAACTTTTAAAAATCAAAAGCAAAATCAAACCGTCAATAAAGCTATTTTTACGCCGCTGTTTCCTTTAGACTTTGACATAATCAGGGATTGAAGGAAGTCACTTCAACCCTGTTGCGACCATTGTTTTTAGCTATATATAGCGTCTCATCCGTAATCTTGTATATCTCATCCGTTTCCCGTATACACTCTTTTGTGATATAAGTGAGTCCAATGGATATAGAAACATATTGGGAAACACTGCTTGCACTATGCTCAATTTTTAGCTCTTGTATATTTTTACGAAGAGTCTCTGCCCTCTCAAATGCATCTTTTTCGTTATTTGTGTAAAAAGATACGGCAAACTCTTCTCCGCCTAAGCGATAAACATAGTCGTTTGCCCGTTTAAATATAGATTTCATAGCCAAAGATACTGTTTTTAATACTTCGTCTCCCCTTTGATGCCCATACCTATCGTTAAATTGTTTAAAATAGTCTATATCGATAATAAGCAAAACCAAATTTTTATTTTCTCGTTTGGATATTTTATACTCTTTATCAAAATTTGAGTTATAAAATCGTCTATTATAGAGTCCGGTTAAAGCATCGGTAATAGAGTATTCCTCTATTCTTTTTTTATCCGTTATATCATGAATTATTGCCGAATATCCCAAAATATTGTTGTATTTGTCCATTTGCGGTGTAATAGTACTCTCTATCCAATACTCTTCGCCGTTTTTATTGAGGTTTTTAAACTCTCCCTTATATATTTTTCCGCTAAGAATAGTCTCCCACATCTTTTTATACAGCTCTTTTGGCGTATCCGGATGCGAAACTATGGAGTGCGACTTGCCTATAATTTCATCTTTTGAATATCCTGAAATTCTTGTAAATGCGTCACTCACATCTGTAATAATACCTTTTGTATTTGTTTTTGATGTGATTACATGCTTATCTATAAGTTCTATATATTTTTTATTTATCTCCGAATATTTTGCATCCCGTAAAAAACCAATAATCATATCTATAAAATAGTTAAAATCATCATTATGGACTATCTCATTCTCTTTGATAAGCCCTAGCTGCAAAACGCCAAATATTTTTTCATAGCTAATTAGCGGAACGGTACATACATTTGTAGGCTCTATTACAATAGATTCTATACTGAAACTTCTTGTTTTCTCATCGCTTATATGCGTATGAAGATGTCGCATTTGTGCGGCAGCTTCTCCGATTAGACCTTCTCCTAGTTCAACAATCGGTTTCATCTCATTAGTAGCATAAGATGAGGCAAGATAGAGTTTATTATTCTCTTCGTTAAATAGATATATCGCACCTTGAACAATATTAAATTTATTAGCAAAAAAGTAGAGCGCGCTAGATGACAACTCTGCGATTGTTTTACACTTCTCCAAATCGTTTTTAAGCTCTATAATCGATGTTAGATTGTTTTTTATCTTTTTTTCACTACGGGTATAGAGCATATAGCCTCTTACCATTGAAATAATAGTTACGACTATAAAAAGAAAAACGGCTGCTCCTATGATAATTCCGTAAAGTTTCGTCTCTTCTAACTCATTTAATTTTTTATTTAATTTTTGATTTAAAAATTCTGCATTTGTACCATAAAGCGCAAACATTTTATCTATTACATTCGTCGAAACCGTAAAAAACTCAAGTGCTTCCATACTCATATGTTCAGATACAATAGTTTTTTTAACAAACTCCTGCATTTTTTTCGTTTCATTGTTAATATTGTCAAGCAAAGAAAGAAGTCTTGTTTTTTCAATATCGTCGTTTATCTCATTTATGGTTTTGTATATCTGTTTTGTATGCTCCTCGCAAAGCAAACAGTTACTTTGGATTGAGTATCTCAACTCTGCATCCGTAACATTATCTAAGATAGCTTTAGTGGTTTTAGCTCTAATTTTACCGACAACTTCTATGGCATTTGGCAAATGTTTAAGCATAATCTCGATTAAAAAATATTTATCACCTTCAGATTCTAATAATAGCTTGGACTTAAATCCAAGATAGTACATTTTCTCTTTCAACTGCTCTATTTCGTATGTATATCTTTGATATAAAACAGTTTTGTCCTCTTGCTGACTCTGCATTAAATTTTCAATCTCATCTATTATATAACCGTAATCGTTGTCGTAAAGCATCGGATAGAGCCTGTTAAATTGTTTAATTTCCAGTATATCTTTTTTAACATCAGACTTAATCAATTGAATATTATTTACTATAATATCCCAGTCGGATTGGTTTAGAGATATCTCGTCAAACTGGCTATAACCTCTTAATTTTTGAAGTTTTAATATAAATTTTTGAATTTTATGTGCAAATTCAACCCCATCAAGTTTGTTTTTTGTTTTTTCAATCTCTTGATTATAATTAGTTACGAAATTATTAAATAAAAAGAGGGTTCCACCGACTAAAAACAGAACCAATACGGCAAATTTATATATTTTTTCCATCTCTGCTTAACCTAAAAATTTAATTTTTAGATATTCTAGCAAAAGAAAACAAAATATCAACAATGTAACAGCGGTTGTGAGTAACGGAATTGATGAGAGGAGCTAGATTGCTTCACTTCGTTCGCAATGACTGTCATTGCGAAAAGGTACGACGAAGCAATCTAAGTTATGCACTAAGTTTATAGTTTATAATCTTTGATAAGATTAAAGTTTAGATATTTATAGATGCTAGCCTCTTTGCCCGCTATCTTCTTAGGAACTATCTCGTTATACTCGGCAGCAGTAGGTAGGCGACCTAGTTTTGCACATACAGCAGCAAGTTCTGCAGAACCTAAATAGACTTTAGTATCTTTACCTAAACGGTTATCGAAGTTACGAGTTGAAGTTGAAAATACAACGGCACCGTCAGCAACGCGCGCTTGATTTCCCATACAGAGTGAACATCCCGGAATCTCGGTTCTTGCACCAGATTCTCCAAATACAGCGTAGTAACCCTCTTCTATAAGTTGTTTTTCATCCATTCTTGTCGGTGGACAAATCCATAGTCTTGTAGGAACTGCACCCTCGCCTCTTAAAACTTCGCCAAGTGCACGGTAGTGACCGATATTTGTCATACATGAACCGACAAACACTTCATCTATTTTTGTAGGACGGTTGCTTGCTAAAACTTCAGATAGCGTTGCAACATCATCCGGATCATTTGGACAAGCTAAAATCGGCTCCGTGATTTTGTTTAAATCAATCTCGATAATCGCTGCGTACTCTGCATCTTTGTCCGCTTCCATAAGAGTAGGATTTGCCAACCACTCGTTCATTTTGTCTATACGGCGTTGTAGTGTTCGTTTATCCTCATATCCGGCTACTATCATCTGCTCTAGTAAAACAACATTTGATTTGATATACTCGATTACAGGTTCTTTATCTAACTTAACCGTACATGCAGCAGCACTTCTCTCGGCAGATGCGTCTGAAAGCTCAAAAGCTTGTTCACACTTAAGTGTCGGCAGACCCTCAATCTCTAAAATACGACCGTTGAAAACATTTTTCTTGTCTTTTTTCGGAACTGTTAAAAGACCCTCTTTAATTGCTTGATGAGGAATTGCATTTACCAAATCACGAAGAGTGATACCCGGTTGAAGCTCTCCGCTAAAACGAACAAGAACTGATTCCGGCATAGTAAGCGGCATACTTCCGGTTACTGCTGCAAACGCAACAATGCCCGAACCACCGGGAAAAGAGATACCGATAGGGAAGCGAGTGTGACTATCTGCACCAGTTCCTACCGTATCCGGCAATACCAAACGATTTAACCATGAGTGGATAACTCCGTCACCGGGACGAAGAGCAACGCCTGATCGTTTAGATATAAAGTCTGGTAGAGTGTGGTGCATCTTAACATCTGACGGTTTTGGATATGCCGCAGTGTGGCAGAATGATTGCATAACCATATCAGCACTAAAGCCAAGCGCTGCAAGTTCAACAACTTCATCTCTTGTCATTGGACCTGTTGTATCTTGACTTCCAACTGTTGATGTTACCGGCTCAACATACATATTTGGGCGAACACCTGTCATACCGCAAGCTTTTCCTACCATTTTTTGAGCCAGCGTGTAACCTTTGCCGCTATCTGCAGGTTGCTCTGGAGTCAAGAAAAGCTCAGATACACCAAGACCTAAAACACCTCTTGCTTTTGCAGTTAAACCGCGTCCGATGATAAGTGGAATACGCCCACCTGCACGAACTTCATCAACGATTGTATTTGGATTTAGTTTAAATGTAGCGATACATTTACCATCTTTATGTGCTTCGCCTTTATATGGATAAACCGTGATAACATCGCCTGTCTCCATTTGTGAAACATCAAGCTCAAGAGGTAATGCACCTGAATCTTCACATGTAGCAAAGAAAATAGGAGCAATAATTCCGCCAAGAACTACACCACCAGTGCGTTTGTTTGGAACACCGTCTATATCTTCGCCCATGTGCCACTGAACAGAGTTTACACCTGATTTTCTTGAACTACCGGTTCCTACGACATCACCGACATAAGCAATCGTGTTGCCTTTTTCTTTAAGTTTTTTGATAGTGTTTATTGGGTCATCCATCTTTGCAACTAGCATTGAGTTTGCATGAAGCGGAATATCTGAACGAGTAAAAGCTTCAGACGCAGGAGATAAATCATCCGTATTTGTCTCGCCTGCAACTTTAAACACTGTTAGCGTCATAGCTTCAGGAAGAGAAGGCTTAGATGTAAACCATTCAGCGTTTGCCCAAGAAGTCATTACTTCAACGGCAGCAGCATTACCCGCTTTGTACAACTCTTCAACATCGTTAAATGCGTCATAAACAAGCAGGGTATGTTTTAAAGCCTCTTTTGCAGCCTCAACTACTTCTTTATTGCTAGATGTCAATGCGTTAATAATCGGTTTAACATTGTAACCGCCAAGCATCATACCCATCATTTTTACTGCATCAGAAGCAGAAATAGCAGCTACGCTGATTTTTTCAGACGCAACATCATTTAAAAATGCAGCTTTTACATATGCGGCATCATCGACGCCAGGTGAAACACGATTTGTAAGAAGTGCAACATTTTCATTCATGTCGCCCGCACCTGCTTTAATCATCTCAACTAATGCAACAGTCTGCTCAGCAGAGAGCGGTAATGGTGGAACACCTAGTGTTTCTCTTTGCGCAATATGCGCTTTATACTCTTCAATAAATGCCATCGTTATTCCTGTTTTTTAAATTTAGAAAGATTATAACTAAATATGTAAACAGTAAAACACATATGTTACGAAAGTAAACATAAGCTATCTATTTTATTTAAAAAGTGTTTATTTTAGTAACACTATATATTACAGCTCTCTAAATTTCAATTCAGCTTCTATCGTACTTCTATCTTTGCCACTATAGTTACTTTTTAGCCACAACAGATATGAGTCTGGAATATCACAATAGAGTATCCCTTTATATTTTCCAAATTCAACTCTCTCTCTTTGCTGCACATTTAAATTCTTCTCTTCATATACTGCATCAATAGAACTGTTTTCAACTAATGATATAAACTCGCAAAATTCCAATCTTTTTTGAATAATAAATGTATAAGAACTAAAATCAAAAACACCTTTTCTTGTTCTAACAAAAGCTTCAATGTTTTGTATCTGCTCTACCGACAACTGCTCTAAATTTTTTACATATACACTAAATGAGTTAGAAAATTTTGTAAAAATAAAGTACGGTACCGCCATCAGAGAATATCTCGAATTCCTTTTGAATTCGGCGCAGATAATATACCTTCATTTTCCAGCTGTTCAATAAGTCTTGCAGATTTATTGTAGCCGATTTGGAGTTTTCTTTGAAGATAAGAGATAGATGTTTTTCTGTCAGTCAAGATAACATTTTTTGCCTCATCAAAAAGAGGATCAAGCTCTTCGTATGTATCGCTTGAAGATGAGTAGCTATTTTCGCTCTCTTCGATTAAAAAACGCTTATCATAATTTGGCGCTCTTTGCGATTTGATGAAGTTGACGATTTTTTCTATCTCCTCTTCCGTGCTCCAAGGCGCGTGAAGACGAACAAGCCCCGTTGATCCCGGAGGAGTAAAGAGCATATCGCCTTTGCCTAAAAGCGACTCTGCACCCTGTTGGTCTAGTATAATTTTAGAATCTACTTTTTGCCCTACTCTATATGAGATACGAGACGGAAGATTTGCTTTTATAAGTCCTGTGACGACATCGACCGATGGTCTTTGTGTTGCGACTACCAGATGTATTCCCGATGCTCTTGCCATCTGCGCAAGCCTTGCGATAGAGTACTCGACATCTTTTCCGCTCGTCATCATCAAATCCGCCAACTCATCTATAATCACTACGATATAAGGGAGATGCTCGCCACTCTCTTTTTTAACCTTTTCGTTATAGCTCTCTATATTTTTTGTTCTATTTTCACTCATAAGAGAGTATCGACGCTCCATCTCATAAACCATATTGTTCAGAGCTACGATTGCCTGTTTTGCCTTTGTAATCACTGGTGTCAAGAGATGCGGGATATCGTTATAGATAGAAAATTCAAGCATTTTCGGGTCAATCATAAGAAGTCTAAGCTGATCTGGTGAATTTTTATATAGGAGTGAAAGTATCATAGCATTTATGCCGACACTTTTACCGCTTCCCGTCGTTCCTGCGATAAGAAGATGCGGAAGTTTTTTAAGGTCTGTAATAAATGGTTTGCCGACTATATCTTTACCCAAAACAATTGTAAGCGGCGAGGATGACTCTTTAAATAATTTACTATCTAGTAACTCTCTTAAGTATATAGTATCTACGGTTGCATTTGGTATCTCAATACCTACAACATCTTTACCGGGGATTGGAGCTTGAATACGGATGCTTTCTGCGCTTAGAGCCATTGCTAAATCATCCTGAAGGTTTAGAATCCTTGAAACTTTTACATTTGCAGCAGGCTTAAACTCAAAAGTTGATACAACAGGACCGGCATAAGTTCTTACTACATCACCATCAATTTTGAAATGTGCCAATTTTTCTATAAGAAATTTTATCTTTCCATCTAACTCGCTCTCATCCACACTATGGGCTTTGTTGTTTGGTTTTTGTAAAAAATCAACCGATGGCAGAGTAAAGTTTTTCGGCTTTTCAACCGTACCCTTTTCTATGGAAGCAAGCAGTTTTGCATTTTCCTCAAGTTCATCCACGACTATGGCATTTTTTTGCTCTTTTATCTCATGAACTAACTCTAAAATATTGTGTTGTACTGTTTTTAATGGCTCCGATTTAACAGGTTCTTCTCTTCTTAGATACGCAGGTGTCTCGATTTTACTCTGTGCCTCTTCTAAAACAGGCATAATTTTTTTATCTTCCGTAACAATTTTATTGCTATTTTGCTCTACATTTTTTTCTACAATATTTTTACTTTTAATAGGTTTTTTTATCTCTTTGGGAGCAAAAAAATCACTATTTGAAAACATATCTTTAATATTTTTTAAAAAAATATCCACTATTTCATGAGCGCTTTTATCAAAAATAATTACTATAGAGATTGAAGTTATAATCAACCAAAATGTCCAAAGCCCGAATGTTCCGATATAAGGAGATAAAAAGTCGGCAAAATCAGCTCCGACTTCACCCCGTAAATCATCTTTTATAATCATTGCTTGAGCTAGTAGGGAAGAAAAAAATATCAAGAACGAAGTTATTGCCAGCTCAATTTTTTCTATGTTTAGTTTGTTATTCTTATACAAAAAATATAGCGGAATCATAAAAGCAAATATATAAATATATGAAACATAACCGAAAAGTTTATGGTTATATGATGCAAAGACCGCACCGTAACTACCCATCAAAGCCATATCGCCAAAAACCGTAGCAAATCCAAAATAGCCCAATAAACCAAAACTTATTATAAATATAGTATCTCTCAAACTATAACTTCCCTTTTTACTCTAAAAAATTAAATTTTACCTATATAGCCAAAGGGGAAGTATAACAAAAAATGCTTTATAAAGGATTTTATAGGTAGTTTACCAAACTAAGTTGCGATACTTTTCCTACCGTTGTAAGCATAGCCTCATAATTTAACTTTAGCTGAGACAATCTAAGTTGCGCTTCTGCAACATCCGTATCAATAACAGACGAGCGAAGCGATGCTGTACTTAGTTCTAGCAGCTGAACTCTATCTATGGAAACCGATAATGCGTTTGTTTGTGAGCCGACTTTAGAGTGTGCCTTAAAAATATGATCTTGCAAATCATCCATCTTGGCAATCGCATTTTCTATTCCTACGCTTCTTCCCTCACCGGAACTGCTATCAGGATAGAGTTTATAATTTTCAACTGCCGTTATCATATCATCGATAGTTTTAAAAAAATCTGTTTTCGGGTCACGAATAGTTACGGCATTATTGGTATTAAAAGTCAATATGGAAGCCGGATTTGAAAAATCACCGCTATTTGAATCATACATGGCAATTGTCGCACTCGTACTTCCTACTCCAATCTCTTGAAACCCAATTTTGCCATCATAAGTTAAAAATGTATTTCCTCTGGCATTTGCCGTTTCAACCGCACTGTCATATTGAGCCGCAGTGCCGGGAGCCGCTGCAGGAAGATTTCCCGTTACAACCATATTTACGACATCCATAAGCTGTCTATATGTCATCTCATCGGCATCTACTGCCGCTCTTGGTGTTTGCATATCAAAAATATCATAAGTGTTTACACCGACGGTAAAAGTTGAACCTGCCGTAGCAAGATCAATCTGCACACTATATGCGGCTCCATTTACATCAATACCTTCTAAAACAAAAGCCTTTGCATTTAAACTGTTACCCGATGCAACATCTGAAATCTTAGTTGAAGAAGTCGCAAATTCATTTGTGCTTTTTACAACTTGAGGAACATTTGAAGAGAGTTTAGAGCCGACTTTACTAAACTCTACTCTGTCATAAATCGTCCCCTCGATGATGTTTGTAGCAGCTACGCCGTCAGCTGAAATAAAAGATGATTTTATAAACTCTTTTACATGTAAATTTGTATTTGTCGCCGTTGAAGTGCCTAACATAATTTTGTCAAAATTACTCTCGCCGACACCCAAAGCATCTATGCTGTTTACATTAGCCGCCGCCCCACCGCTCAAATCAGTTGCACCTACCATATGAAAATCCAATTTACTAGAACCCTTGATTTTGTCTTCAATAACAATTTGACCTGATTGATTTAAACTGACATTTACAACTTTTGTATCTATCGTATTTCCATATAAATCCCCGATTTGGGTCATTAAATCATCTATGGTATCGCTGTCTTTTAGGCTAATCTTTTGTTCAAATGAATCACCGCTGCTTTTTGTCCCGCTGATATAAAAAAAGTGTTTATTGTTTATAGCGTCTACAACATTGTCGGTATCACCCATTAAGTCGCGAATAGTGCTATTTGCCACTATTATTGAACCGCCGCTAAATCCGGCAGGCTGCAGGGCTGCATATTTTGTTATCTGATTTTGCTGTACGACATTTGTCGTCACTTCTCTTTTAATACTTAACTCTTCACCTAGAAATAGCTCTTCTCCGCTTATATTGTACTGCAACCTCGTTCCTGAGCCTGTAAACGCCTCTAACGCTCCGTCATTACCCAAGTATGAGCCATCATCGGCAATAGGTTTAACATCTATAGCCGTTCCGGAAAATAGATACTGACCGTTTATAGAACTATTTGCCAAATTTTTTAAATGAGTCTCTACCCCTCTTAGCTCTTTTGCAACAGCATTAAGTGAAACTTCATCATTTGTGCCGTTTGCAGCAGTTATCAAAAGAGTTCTTACACGGTTCATAGAAGTTTCAAACTCATTTAAGATAATATCCGTCTGTTCAGAAATTTTATATCCACTCTGCGTACTCTTCTCTATCTGTCCAAGAACAGCAATCTCATTATCCAGTCTCATAGTTTCGGAGAATGTTCTTACATCTTCATATGCATACTCTATACTAAGTCCTGACGCAATCTGTTTATTTACATCGTACAGCTCATTATTTAATGTAGAGTTACTCGCAGAGTAAAGATTTTTATAGTACATACCGCTTGTAATTCTCATAACAAATCCTTTTTTGCTAACCAAAGTTTACTAAAAAACTATAGCAATTATAATACCGCAAACTATATCGGCAAAAAAATATTTCTA
>CAYHRD010000060.1:0-10894 GCA_964358925.1 uncultured Sulfurimonas sp. | reverse complement strand
CCTGTCCCACCTTACACCTCACAATACAATCAAAACATCATAACCGCCAACTAGAAGTGAAATTATAGCTTAAAGCATACTATATTAATCTGCATTCCAGTGATTTTAAATACATAAGAAAGAACTTCTGAGTGAATTAAAAGAGTGATGCAGTTTCAAGGCGTGCGCGAGGAAGGATACTATAGTATCTGACGAACGCAACAACGCAGAAAATGCGTTGCTATTTTAATTCTAGTTACTTACGCGCAGAAGATTAAATAAAGAGAGGGTCTTCCGATGGCTCTATCTCTTCAAAATCCTCTATAATCTGCTCAAACATCTTCATAGTTTTTTTAGCTTTATCGGTGTAGTCGTCAAAGATTGATTTAGAGTCGGGAAATGCTTCACCAAGTTCTTGGTAGATTAAAATACGACCGTTTATATGTTTGTTAATTTCACCGAAAGCTTCTTTTAAATACTCTTTTTTTGTTGTATGTCTAAAAAGAGATTTAATCATATTTGCTCTCTCTTTTATAGGCAGAGATTCACCGATACCCTCTGCAATTCTCTTTATATCAAGTCTTGAGAGATAAACTCCACTGATTGCCGGTGCTAAAAGCTTACTTTTAAGCGCATCCACAAACTGAGGAGTAGGCTCATCATCCTCTTTATCTCCGGCATCTTGATTACTGCAATCATCAGTCGAACAACTATTTTTTACAAACTTATCAAACTCTGCTCTTAAATCACCTAAATCATGTTGGTTCATATTTTTTTTCCTTTTAAAATCTCATATTGCTTTTATCATATTCTAAATGTTTTTTCTCTTTTAAATACTCAAACATTACGCTGCTTAACTCATCTAACATATCATCAAAACCGCCATAAACCGCTCCGAGTTCATGTGCTCTTACTTTAAGGGATGAAAACTCTTTTTTGCTCTTCATATCCAAATTTATAACGCTAAGTTTTTTTATCATACTTAAAGTATCAAAATCGGAGAAATCGACAACCGCATCATACGCAGAAAAATCGATATCCATACCCTCGGCTATGCGGTTGATATCTGCATTGTCTACTTTCATATCAACGGTAAATCTCATTAATTTCTCTAAATCATCGTAAAAATAGCTTATCTCAAAACCATCTGCCAAGAAGCAAAATGCTTTGGCATAAGCGCCCGTTCCGATAAGAGCTACTTTTTTTACGCCTCTGTTTTTTAAAATATTTATCATAACAAGCGGCGTAACTACATCGCCTATTAACTTTTGTCCGTCTCTTAAAACTATATCGCACATACCGGAAATTTTAACCGCATCCGATGAATCATCTAAAATCTCTACTATATTTTTTACATATTCGCCCGAGATTAGCGCACCGTTTACATGTGATTTTTTCATATTTACAGCGGTAAAGTAAAAATCATCTTCTCTGATATTCATAGGAATCATCATTGCATCTTTATTGTTTGCCTTAAAGAGCTTATTGAGCGTTGCAGACATACTGCTCTGCCCTGCATTCTCACCTATAAAACCGTAAAGCTTTGTGTGATGAGATATCTCATTGCCGTTGTTCATCATACGCTACTATCCCCTTTTATTCCCCAAAGTTCTTTGGCTTCTTCATCTTCTGCCTTGCATCTGTAACAGAGTCTATCACTGCTGTTTGAGCTAAAAATTACGCTGCACTCGTCACATCTTCTTACGCTAAATTTTATCAAATTATGAACCTCCGGCTCAAAAAACTCTTTTATATTATATGTCGACGATAGCGTAATAGCATCACTCTCACAAACATC
Source organism: uncultured Sulfurimonas sp. (assembly GCA_964358925.1). Classification (GTDB taxonomy): domain Bacteria; phylum Campylobacterota; class Campylobacteria; order Campylobacterales; family Sulfurimonadaceae; genus Sulfurimonas. The sequence continues at coordinate 9,117 of CAYHRD010000060.1, read as the reverse complement.
GTGACAAGTATTGCACTTTATACATAAAAACGGATCAAAATCTATTTTAGAGTTTTTTATATCCGAAGTAAGCGCACCGCTCGGACAAACTCTATAACACATTTGACAAGCGGTGCATTTATCGCTATCAAGCAATTTCATAGAAGTAAATGTTATCTCATCTGCTTCTATTATATGAAACTGTGAGGGCTTTTTCGTGCGTCTGATTGCGCTAAAGAAGAGTTTTCTTCTATCCGTTATGCGTTTTTGTTTTAAAAGTGCGATATCACTATTTTGCAGAGTATGTTCAACCAACTCGTCTGTCGCTTTTTGAACCTCTTTTTCAAACTGCAATTTAGTTTTAACGACATTTGTTAGATTAACTTTACTAAAAAACTCTCTTCTGCTGCTCTCTTTAATCTCTTTAGGCTCTTCATACTTTACATTCTCAAGCTTTATGATTGAATCGCTCATCATAGCTTTTAAAATATAAGAAGCCTCTTCATAGTTTTTCTCAATCTGCGGCTTGCATTTGTGCGCAATGTGACATTCGTCGCAATGCCCCATATCAAAAACCGTCTCTTTTTTAAGAAGAGCGATTGAAATAATGTTTTCAATATTTAAAGCGGCGATACAAGGTACATTTTTTCTACATGAGATAAGATTCTCACTCTCTTGCATAAAGTTAAAAAAGAAATTCGTCGGATTAAATTCATCCAAAGAGAGTGCTTCGTTCGGGCAAAGTGCATCACAAGCACCGCATCCCACACATGCTGAAAAATTGATTGCGGGAAGAGGATTGTTTGCTATAACTATTGCCTCGGTCGGGCAAATAACTTCACACTTATTGCACTCGCTATCCTTTGATAGCAAGCGAACACAGCGACTAGCTTTAAGCTGTATCATCTACGCACTTAGCTCTTTAATAAGATATTCGTTGTCACTCAGTAAAAACTCCAAAGCCATATCGGCAACATCGTAATAAAGCGGTGTTCTAGCTTCATATTTTACATTTATAAGATACATCGGAGCCCACTTTAAAAGATGTTTGTTTAAAAACTCTTTTTGAATTTTTCTAAGCTCTGTTATCGCCTCGATGTTATCATCTTCTAACGCTTTTAATTCGGCTTCTGCTAAATGGTGCATAAACTCCAACTCAACGCCGATGTGATCCGCTGAAACCGCGCGGGCAGCCTCATAATCAACCATAAAATTATATGCGCTGTACATATCCGTTACGGGGTTTGCTCCGCCGGTTTCAATCTTTTGATCTTCTCTTGTGTAAAATGTCTCATAAGGAATAAGATGTAAAACGGATAAATTTACAAAATCAGGATTAAGATACTCTTCTAAGAGTTTAGTGTTATTCTCTTCGCCAAACGGCTCCCACTCTTTTAGAGTCGGAAAAAAATCTAAAATGTTTTCATCATTTTTGATTACATTTAGCATCTCTTCATCTAGCTCTTGAAGTAAAATACGAGATATGAGAGCGTAAATATTCGCTCTTGCTTTTGTATTTTGCATAATATTTATTCTTTATATTGATTTTTAGTCTGTGATTTTATCCAAAAAGTCTAAATATACGGTTATTTGATATAAAACAAAAATGTTTAGTGCATTATGTGTTAAAATTCATCAAAAAAAGGATATGTCATTATTTATACTTTCGTTCATACCGTTCACATCTTCTCGGTTTTTATATACGGCGGATTTTTATTTGTAGATGTCTTGTTTTTATCTAAAATGAATCAAACCCTAAATGATGAAGAGCATAAAAAGGCAAGAGAAGCTATTATGATGCATGTCAGAAAAGTAGTCCCGTACGCTCTTATGGTTGCAGTTGCAAGCGGACTCTACCTAATCTCTCAAATTTTCGGAAAAATAGAAAACGGCACTCTCTCATACTTTCAAACACTTCTGCTTTTTAAAGCCTTTTTGGGTTCATGGTTAGGATTAAGAGGGATAAATCAAAAACTGTTTAAAATAAATCCATGGGTTTTCAAGAGTCACTTTTTTCCCTTTAGCTTGGTTGTTGTGATTATTTTACTCTCTCAATTTATGTATTTGTAAAAAAATTTTACAATTTAGAATGATTTTTAAAAAAAAACATCTAAATTGTGATAATATTATCCCACTTTTTTATATAAGGCGTTTTAAATGTTTCAAAATCTAACTATCCACAAAAAAATGAACTACCTTGTAGGTATGATGACCCTCTCCTTTTTTGTTGCCGCCGTCTCTATATTTTTCACAATGAGCCATATTGAGTCAAAATATGACCGTCTGCATAAGAGTTCTATGATAGGCGGTTTAACAACTCTTGAGATAGAGAAAAATCTCAACTATACAAGCAGATTATCAAGAGATATTATGCTTGGCGGCGATTATGCTAAGAATGTAGCAAACCTTGAAAGCACGATTAAAAAGATTGAAGATCATTTCAATTCGCTAGAGATTCTTATGAAAAACGATTCATCATTTAGTATGGTAAGTGAAGCTAAAAACTCAACCATGCTCTTTTTAAACAACACTTTAAAAATGATGAAATCAATAGATTCACAAGCCATCAAAAACAACAAAGATGAAATATATAGCAACTATTCCAAAGAGCTGACTCCGTTTGCAAACGCTTCAAGAGAGTCATTTAAAAAACTCGTAGATTTAAAAGCTAAAGAGTTGGAAAAAGACTCTACAAATCTTGGATTTGAAATAAACTTTTCCAAATATTTAGCCCTTATTGTAGGTATAACAATCGGGGTTGTCGTACTTATTTTAGCGACAATCATTAGAAAATCTATAACGACCGGAATCAATCAATTTACATCCCTCATCACTTATGTGGCAAAAGGCGATTTTAGCCATAAATCAAGCACGCTAAACGATGAGACGGAGCTTGGAATTATGGGCAGAGCTCTTTCTCAACTTATAAATCATACGGAAGATTTGATAAATGAGATAAACACTGCTATTACCGACGCGTCAAAGGGTATATTTACTCATAAAATCTCTTCAGACGGAATGGACGGGGAATTTGTCAAAGCTATAGAGAGCGTAAAACAGAGTATAGAGTTTATGAAAGAACAAAATGCCAAAGCACAAAGAGATGTCTTCAACTCAAAAATCAGTACAAGAAGCGTCGGTGTTACGGAATCTCTCTCTTTAATTATCTCCGATTTAAGTGCAAATATAAACGACTTAAAAACAATTACGAATGCGACAAAAGAGTCTTCAGAGTCGGCAAACAACTCACGCAACGATATAACTGAAATCGTAAATGAGTTAAACGCACTAAACGAACAGGTAAACATAAATAACCATAGCATCGGCGAGATAGCAAATCAGGCAAACGAGATCACATCCGTTATACAGCTAATCACGGATATAGCAGATCAGACAAATCTTCTCGCACTCAATGCGGCAATTGAAGCTGCGCGTGCAGGAGAACACGGAAGAGGATTTGCCGTTGTTGCGGATGAAGTAAGAAAGCTTGCCGAGAGAACACATAAAGCAACCGGCGAGATTTCTATCTCTATCAAATCTCTTCAACAAGATATGAGTGAAATTCAGACAAGTTCCGATATTATGAAAAGCACGGTAGAAGGTTCAACGCAAAAGATAAGCGGATTTGAAGATACTCTTATCGAATTAAGCGACAACTCTTCAAAAATGGTTAACTACTCATATGCAATGGAGAACAGCATCTTTATAGTTCTTGCAAAGCTTGAGCATATACTCTATAAATCTCGCGTTTACAACTCTATAATATCACTAAAAATGTTTGAACAGCAAAACACCCATCAGTGCAATTTAGGTGTTTGGTATGAGGGAGAAGGAAAAAGAAGATTTAATGAAACCTCATCCTACGCTAGAATAGCTACTCCGCATGAGGTAGTTCATAAAAATGCAAATCAAAATCTTCTATATTTAAGTAAAAATCCTCAAGAAGATACGCTCGCAAACGATAGCGTAATTATAAACAATTTCGACGCTATGGAAAATGCTTCTTCGGAGCTGTTTAACCTCTTAGACAGTATGCTCAAAGAGTCTAAATAGACTCTTCTGCTCTACTCCCACTCACTATATATTGACTGGGAGTGTTTATCTTTTTTATAGCGTCTTGCATTTTTTGTTTTATCAAGTTGATTTGAGGCATATAAAATCTCCTCTTTTATCTCATTTATATCTTTATCACTCTCTTTAAAAGCAATCATTTTTTTAACAAGTTTTTGCAAATCTTGCAAATCGCCCTTGTATAGTGATATTTCATCAACTCTTTGTAAAATTTTTAGATTGGATTCTATCTTTTTGTTATAGTTATCGATTGTTATCTCAGGATTACCGGACAGATACCCGATTATACTCTTATGGAATCGTTCCAATGCTCTAATATATCGCAATCTGTTTGCATTATCAACCGCTTTTTGTGATGCCATTTTTTACCTATTATTTATTTGTTAGTATAATTATACAATTAATTACTGTTGTTAAACACTATGGATGAGCAGAGCCCATCCATAATGGCAGGGACAAAGTTGTCCCTTGCAACCCCCTAAAGCTACTCGCATAAAATGCGGGAGATTACAAAGTATATTATTTAGCATGGAGAACCCTATTGAAAAAAATTTTATTATCGTTTTTGTTTTTATCTACTTTGCTTTTTGCCACCGTTAAAGATGAGGAAGCTTCACAAGCATTGATTGATTCAAAAATACCCATCGTAGACATTAGAACACCCTCTGAATGGAAAGAGACTGGACTTTTGCAAGGCTCTATACCGATTATGCTTTTTGATGAAAAAGGGAAGTATGATTTGAATGATTTTTTACAAAAATTAAATAGCGCGGTAGATACGAAAAAGCCTTTTGCTATCATTTGCAGAACCGGCAGCAGAACAAAGATTTTAGCCTCTTTTTTATCACAAAAGATGAATTATGAGGTTGTAAATATAAAAAGCGGCATTGTTTACGCAAAATATCTAAAATTGCCTATTTTAGCATATCAGGCGAATTAAGTCACACAAGTCATTGCGAGGAGCCTGCGACGAAGCAATCTGCTCTTTTTAATAGTTATCAATTAGAGACTGCCGCGTCGTTTCACTCCTCGCAGTGACAATACCTCTTCATTGCTAGGCTTTAGCCGCGGCAATCTTCTAATTATTTATTAGGCTCAATCTTATTTATCAGTGCATAAAGCATCGGCAGATATACCAGATTTAAAATCGTTCCCCAAATCAAACCAAACCCTAAAGATATCGCTATAGGCTGAAGTATTACAGCCTGTCCGGTAGCATAAAAAATCAGAGTGAAAAGTCCTAGAAATGTCGTTAGAGTTGTTATAACTATAGGGCGAAGTCTAAGTTTTGCTCTTTGTAAAAACTCATCAAGCCTATGAGTTCCGTGTAAAAAATCAAGCATAATTATTCCGTCGTTTATAACAACGCCGGCTAAGCCTAAAATCCCGATAATTGATGTCATTGATAGATTTATGCCCAATATTTTATGCCCAAGGAGCGCTCCCAAAACAGAAAGCGGAATAACGCTCATAACCATAAGGGCATATTTTACTTTTGGAAAAATCAACAGCAGTGTTAAAAAAATCAAAAAGAGAGCAAGCAAAATAGCTTTTTGCATATCGCTTTTGAGTTGTTGGCTCTTCTCTTTTTCGCCCAATAGCATAACCTCGACACCGCTGTTTTTTATCTCATTTAGCGTCGGTTCCAGTTTGTCAAGCACCTCACCGGATGTAATTTTTCTTTTATCAAGACTTGCAAAAAAAGTTTTAATGATATTCCCGTTTAGCTTATTTATCTTCTCATAATCTCTTATTTGGATAATTTCAGCAATTTGTGCCAGTTTTACATACTTTTTATCACCAAGCGGTATATTAAAGTCCAAAAATGTATCGATTTTATCTTTAGCGCTATCCTCTGTTTTTATCTCCATAACGCCGCGCTCGTTAAAAGTGGTTGCCTGTTTTTGCTCTAAAAAATAAGCACTTAGTGTTTTTGCGACAGATACTTCACTAAGACCCAAACTCTCGCCGTAGGAGTTTATCTTGATTTTATACTCCATCTTTCCAAGCCTAATGTTGTTGCTAAAATCCCTTATCCCATCTATTTTGGATATTTCACTCTCTAGTTTTTTAATACTATCTTGAAGCAATTTGTCGTTAGTTCCCGATAAATTTATCTGAATATCACTCTTTATAATCCCCGGCTTATCCTCCATAACACCCAAATCTTCCATGTTATGCTTCTTTTGAAAAACCGCTATAATCTCTTTTGCACGGGGAGCTAGTTCAAAAGTTTGCTTTTGTCTTATCTTTTGGGGATTGTTAAAATCAAAACCAAAGTTTAAAACAGGGTTTATGTATCTATCCACAAAGTTTGTATCTTCTCTGTCGTATAGTTCCATTGTAATCATAAAAACACTGCTGTTTCTTTGAGTTTCACCGGAGAGGCTTCGTCTATAACCGATAACCGATGAGATGGCTTTAAGTGAAAACTCCTCTTTATGTTTTACCAGTTCCGCTTCAATCTCTTTTGAGATTTTGTATGTATCTTCAAGCTGGGTATTTATATTCAACTTTCCGGAAACATAGATAAAATTTCCGTCGAAATTCGGAAAAAACTGAAATTTCATAGATTTTGCCGTAAAAACAGTTGCAATTGGGATCAAAATCAAAAAAAGCAAAAGCGATATTTTTTTGTAATGCAAAAAACGCAAAATCACCTTTTCATATAAATTTTGAAACGGCACCCAGCTTACTAAATTGTTGCTTTTTTTAAGATAGTCGCGCGCATGCAGCGGCAGAAATAAAAAACTCTCTAAAAGAGAGCCGAGTAAAATAATGATTACGGCAATAGGGATAAGTTTGATAAAGAGTGCCGTCTCCCCATGCATCATAAAAATCGGCAAAAATGCTACCACGGTTGTAACGGTTGCAAGAGTAACAGGCAAAATCATCTCTTTTGTACCTCGTACCGTAGCACTGTAACTATCCATTCCCTCATCAATAAATCGCTGGATATTTTCACTAACGACTATGGCATCATCTACGACAATTCCTACAACTATAAGCGCACCAAGAAGTGAGACCACATTTATGGAGTATCCCATATAGTATAAGACAATAACGCCTATTAAAAATGAAAACGGTATTCCAAGTGCCACAATGACGGCAATTCTAAAATTTATAAGAATATACATTGAGAGGAAAACTAAAATCAAACCAAACATAAGATTTGAGATGATTATATCTAACCTGTCTTGAATAGGTTTTGAGTTATCTTCATAAAAGGTAAATTCTGCACCTTTATAGTTTTTTTCAAGTTTTTGGGCATACTCTTTTAATTTTTTAGATAAAACAATAGCGTCGCCGCTTGAGCCTTTTGAAATACTCAAAGAGATGGTTCTTTTACCGTTATAAGTTGCCCAAGTATCTGTTTGCGGATACTCTATACTAACCTCTGCAATGTCACCTAGTTTTATGTACTTTTCATTTATGTTTAAAATAGCATCTTCATATTCACCGGCATTTGCTTTACCATTTGATGTTGAGATATATACAAAATTTCCTTTTTGCTCAATATCTCCGATAGGAAAAATATATGAAAGATTTGAGATGGCTTTTTGTATAGCGGTATGGTCTAGTCCGTAAGCTAAAATCGCTTCTGAATTTAGCTTAATAATCACCTCTTCATTGGAATCTCCGCGGACTAAAATCTCACTTATGCCCTCTACTTTTGATATCTTGGATTTCATATCCTGCGCGATTACTATCAACTCGCCGGTTGAGAGAGTAGCGGATGAAATAGCTAGTTTTATAAGCGATTTTGTTTTTTCTAAAAGAGCAGCCACCGGCTCATTCATATCGCTTGGCAAGTACTGCTTACTCTTTTGCACGGAGTCTTTTACACGGCTTAGCGTTATCTCTTTGTTTGCATCTTTGCTCAAAGTTAAAACTATCGCAAAAGCTCCGGGCGTAATAGTTGTTTCGGTTTTATCTATGCCGTTTATGTTGCTAAGCGCATCCTCTATATCACGAACTGCCATCTTGTCCATACCGGCAGCACTGACGCCTCTGTAAGAACCCAGAACGCTTATCTGGTCAAGTTCAACATCCGGAAACATCTCTTTAGGGATATTTATATATGAGTAGACCCCCATAAAAACGATAAAAAAGAGAAGTGAATGGTTTAAACCGCTGTTTTTTATAAAATACTCTATTAGTTTGCTCAATTTACGCCTTTGATTTTACACTCTTATTATATACCGCCAAAGAGATTGCCGCGCTACGCTCGCAATGACGGTCACTGACAAAACCTCTCGCAATGACGGTCATTGAAACTGCCGTTGAGAGAGCTTTGCAATAACAGTCACTGAAACTGCCGATGACATAACCTCTCGCGAAGACCGTCACTGCGAGGAACGAAGTGACGCGGCAGTCTCTCTTAACACTCTATAAAAGCGACTTTATAACATTGCTCACACCCTGATGCAAGTTATAATTTGAAATCGGGAAATCTAAAGCCTCATTCTCAAGATTGACGCTATTTTTTGACAAATAATCACCCAATATTTTCAAATCTATACTTTTGTAGTTTTTGCACACGGCAACATCTAGCTTGGTTCTTAACAAAACTCCCGCAACATTTGATTTTTGAATCGTAAAAGCCAGAGTTTTTAGACTAACAAAATCACTCCATCTAAAAAAAAGTTCGGGAGTAAGTTCACTCACGGCTACTCCTTCAGGATTAAAAAGCATATTTGCATCTCTAAGCGGAACCAAAACGCTCAAAATCGCCTCGCTAAAAGGAACGACTCTATCCCTCCAAAAAGGAGACTCATTTCTGCTTTTTAACTCACTCTCTAATGTTTGTAAAATCGTTTGTATATCTGCACTTCTAAAAAGATTATAACTCTCTTGCTTCATAAAATACCCATTTCATATTATTTGTGCCATTATAAATACTTTTTAGTATAATTTGGCTTTTATTTTAAACTAGGAGCTTATATTGGTACTATCTAAAACTTTTATAACAAACGCAATTTCTACCATACTTGTCATTTTCTCTTTTTTATTTGAAAATAATTTTAGCTCTTTATTGCTCTACACTGGTCTATTTGCACTCTCAGG
>CAYHRD010000059.1:0-10901 GCA_964358925.1 uncultured Sulfurimonas sp. | reverse complement strand
TTTATTTTAATAAAAATCAGCCAATCAAAGCGATTGGAAAGCTATTTTTTGTTAAAGTTTCGTCAGAAATAAAAACTCAAAAACTAGAAATAGCGCCGGAAGTAAGTTTTATGCTCCCGGATGCGCTTGATTATAGCGAGTTTAGCACAATTGCTACTCCTCTTTATGGCATCGGGGCGGTTGGATAGGAAAAAAGTGACAGTAAGTGTACCGGCAACCAGTGCAAACCTTGGACCAGGATTTGATTCTTTAGGCTTAGCAGTTGATTTAAGAAATGTAGTTGAATTTCATCCGTCGAAATTTTTTAGCGTAAGCATTAAAGGCGAGGGAGAAGATAACCCAAAATTAAAAGGCAATAATCTTTTCATTAGTATTTTTAATGAACACTACAATAGATTGACTAAAAAAAGACAAAGTTTTAAATTTAATTTTTATAACCAAATACCTATGTCAAGGGGTCTTGGAAGTTCATCCGCCGTAATCGTAAGCGCTATTGCCAGTGCACATGAAGCAGCAGGAATTAAAGTTTCAAACAGAAGAATACTCAATCACGCGCTAGTTTACGAATCCCATCCCGATAATATTACTCCGGCGGTTATGGGTGGTTTCAATGCTGCTACGGTAGAAAAAGGGAAAGTTTTTTCCCAGAAGAAACATCTTCCAAACTATATCAAAGCAGTCGTCGTTATACCCAACAAACAGATGAGTACTGCAAAAGCAAGAACACTTCTTCCAAAATCATACTCAAAAGAGAATGCCGTTTACAATCTTTCTCATACGGCACTCAGTGTTGCTGCATTTTTTAATGAAGATTGGGAGATTTTAAAACTGGCTTCTCAGGATAGATTTCATCAAAAAGCTAGAATGAAAACTTTGCCGGAGCTTTTTAATGTACAAAAAATAGCTTATGAGAGCGGAGCGCTTATGAGTACGCTCTCAGGAAGCGGATCTACATTTTTCTCAATGGTTTATGATGAAGATTCGGCAGCAATAGCCAACAAGCTTAGTCAAAAATTTCCGGAGTTTGTCGTAAAAATATTAGATTTTGATAATGACGGGCTTATTGTAGATAAATAAGTTCATTTACTTCTTCTATAAAACAAGGAACTTTTAGATATAATGGCAAAAAAATTTAATCAACCTCTTAGGATGTGTATATCTTGCAGGCAAAGAGATACACAAAGCAATCTTATTAGACTTCAGTGCATAGATTCACAAATTAGTCTTTTTAGAGGTAACGGTAGAAGTTTTTATATATGTAAAATTTGTTTTGAAGATAGCAAAAAAGTATTAAAAGCACTTATGCGACAATGCAAAAGTGGGGATAGGGACAAATTTTCGAACATACTAAAGGAGATCATCACTGATGACAGAAAAAGTTAGAGTACACGAAATTGCTAAAGAGCTAGGAATAGCTTCTAAAGATGTAGTTAAAAAAGCCTCGGATATCGGTATTGATATAAAATCAGCAAACAGCTCGGTAACAATGCAAGAAGCTGAAAGTTTAATGAACTATATTATGAGCGGTGAACATGCAGAAACACCGAAATCAGAAACAAATACGCCTGTTAAATCAATAAGTGATACTCAAAAAGAAGAAAAAACTCCTAAAGATTAAATCAAAAAAATAGAGACGACAGCACCAAAAACAGCACATACGGAAAGTGTAAACAAAGATGCTCCCGCAGGAGAAGTTCAGAAAATCGAGAAAAAAGAAGATTCTGAGACAGGAGAAGTTGCATCGGTGGCAAAAGCTGAAGAAAAAGAGACTAAAGAAGATAACAGCGCATTGATTGATTCTAAAAAAATGCAGATAAAGCCATCCGGACTTAAAATTGTTAAAAAGAAACAACCAAGAGAAGAGGAAAAAAGTGTTCAAAGCCATGCTCAGTCGGCGAAACAGACTCCGACAGTATCTTCTTACGGCAAGATTAGTGCAGAAGTTTTAGAAGAGCTAGCAAAAAAGAAAAAAATAAAACAGACTTCCGGGGCTAAAAAGCAGGAGCAAGGCATAAGAATTGATATTTTCGGCGGCTCTTTAAGCGAAGTTTCTATGGATATGGATGATCAAATTGTTTTACTTGATCTAAATGCTACGGAGAGACGCGAAATTATCGCAGAAGAGCCGAAAAAATCCAAGCTTCCAAAACCTGCCGGCAGAAATGCAAATAAAAAATCAGCACCGAAAGCAAAAAATGTTTCTCGCGATAAGAGAAAAAAATATTCTAAGGACAAGCCGGAAGATGTAGTTATAACACATGTTGAAATTCCTGAAGATATTCGTGTTTATGAGTTTGCAGAGAAGTTAAATCGCCCGATTTCAGATGTTATAAAAACTCTGTTTAATCTCGGTGTAATGAAGACAAAAAATGACTTTTTGGGAAATGATGAGATTGAGATTTTATCTGAAGAGTTCGGTGTTGAAGTAACTATAATTGACCCTAAAAATGAGTTTAATTATGAAGAAGATTTAGCGCAAGAGATAGATGAAAATGCTACAGAGAGACCACCTGTAATTACTATTATGGGACATGTCGATCATGGTAAAACATCGCTTTTAGATGCGATTAGAAAAGCAAAAGTAACGGCTAGCGAGGCTGGCGGTATTACGCAACATATCGGTGCTTATACGATTGAACAACACGGAAAAGCGATTACTTTTATAGATACTCCTGGTCACGCGGCATTTTCTCAAATGAGACAAAGAGGTACTGATGTTACCGATATTATCATTATTGTTGTAGCAGCGGATGATGGTGTTAAACCTCAGACTGATGAAGTTATCAAGTTGGCAAAAGAGTCTGGTGTTCCGGTGATTGTTGCACTTAACAAAATGGATAAAGCGACGGCTAATCCTGATATGGTAAAAGCTCAAATGGCTGAGCGCGGTCTTAATCCAATTGACTGGGGCGGAGATATAGAGTTTATTCCGCTTTCTGCAAAATCAGGAATGGGAATCGATGAGTTACTTGAAAATATTTTGCTCACGGCAGAGGTTTTAGACCTTAAGGCAAATGAAAATGCGATGGCAAAAGCTGCCGTAGTTGAGAGTTCACTAGAAAAAGGTCGCGGTCCTGTTGCAACCGTAATTGTTCAAAACGGAACTTTAAAAGTTGGCGATTATGTAGTTTGCGGTAGTTCGTATGGTCGTGTAAAAGCGCTAATCAATGAGCAAAAACAGCAGATAAAGAGCATCAAACCTAGTCATACTGCGGTGGTTGTCGGACTTAATGAAGTTCCATCTTCCGGTGAAATTATGATGGCTATGAGCAGTGATAAAGAAGCTAGAGAGTATGCTCAAAAGCGACATGAATATGATAGACACAAAGAGCTTTCTCATAGTACAAAATCTACGCTAGAAGATATGACTAGTATGATTGCCGAGGGAAGATTAAAATCTCTTAAAGTTGTTCTTAAAACAGATGTTCACGGTTCACTTGAGGCGATTAGAAACTCATTAAATGAACTTAGAAATGATGAAGTAAAAATTAATATTATCTCTTCAGGTGTCGGCGGAATTACTGAAAATGATGTTGAACTTGTCGGAAATAGCGAAAACTGTGTTTTACTTGGATTTAATGTTCGTCCGACAGGTAGTGTAAAAGCGTTAGCTAAACAGAGAAATGTAGATATAAGAACTTATTCTATTATCTATCAACTTCTAGATGATATGACCGGTATGCTAACAGGAATGATGTCACCGAAATTCAGTGAAGAAAATACAGGTCAAGCGGAAGTTCGAGATACATTTAAATCTCCTAAGGGTATGGTCGCAGGATGTGTTGTTGTTGACGGTAAGCTTGTTCGCGGTGGTCTTGTTCGTGTTATTCGTAACGGAGTTGTTGTTCATGAGGGTTCATTGACTTCACTAAAACGCTTTAAAGATGATGTTGAAGAGATAGGTTACGGATATGAGTGTGGTGTTATGATTAAGGGCTATGATGATGTTATTGTCGGCGATGTAATTGAAACATTCAAAAAAATTGAACAAAAAGTATCTCTGTGACGGAAGCCCAGATAAAAGTAAAGAGAACGGAGTCGGTTCTCTTAGAATTGATTCCAGAGGCACTTGGCAGTTTAAATGATAAAAGATTGCATCAGTTAACTGTTATAGATGTCAAATGCTCACGCGGTAGAAGCGATGCTAAAGTTTATATCGATCCCTCTTCATTTAGTGAAGAAGAGAAGGGTGAATTTTTAAAATTGCTAAAAAAAGCCAGACCTATCGTAGAAGATTTTTGTATGAAAGATCAAGGTTGGTTTCGCCCTGTAAAATTTACATTTGAGTTTGATGAACAACTAAAAAAAGCTCAAAGTATTGAAGAGTTGTTTAAAAAAATTGCTAAAGAGTAGGTAGTTTATGAGTTTAGAAAAAGATATAGAACTGTTTGCCAAATCAGTAGGTTTGGAGCTTTATGATATCTCTGTAGCAAGAGACGGCGATGATACTATCTATAGAGTAAATGTGCTTTCAGGCACTTTTGAAGATGGAAAAAGAAAGGGTGTTAGTTTGGATGAGTGTGTTAATCTAACCCGTCTTATTTCTCCTCTTCTTGATGTAAAACCGCCTCTCTCTGGAGATTATAGACTTGAAGTCGGAAGTGCAGGGATTGAACGAAAGATTGCCTCTTTAAAACAGTTTGAAATGTCAGTCGGAGAAAAAGTTGCTCTTACGACAAAAGCAAAAGTTAAACTTCTGGGGACACTCCTTAAAGTTGAAGATTCTAAGATTTTTTTAGATGTTGATGGCGAAGAAGTTGTAGTTGATTTTTCTCAAATTTCAAAAGCTAAAACATACTTTGAATGGTAATTGACAAAAAGTTTTACATGAACTTAGCCTTGAAAGAGGCCTGGAAATATCAAGGTGTTACTTTTCCAAATCCTGCAGTAGGTTGTACTATTGTCGGAAATAACGGTGAAATTTTAGCAGTGGAAGCTCATAAAAAAGCTGGAGAGCCACATGCTGAAGTAGAAGCGTTAAAAACTGCATATTTAAAATTAACAAATGATGAAAAAATTTTAGAACTTACTACTTCAGCTCAAATACACACACATCTTTTAGAAAATCATAAAGGCTGTTTTAACGGCATATCTGTTTTTACAACATTAGAGCCATGTTCACACATAGGCAAAACACCGTCTTGTGCGACTCTTCTATCAAAACTAAAAATAAAAAAACTTTTTGTCGGTTCATTAGACTCCAATGAAGCGGCTTGCGGCGGCAATAAAATAGTCGAAGATGCAGATATTGAAGTTGAAAATAGTGTTTTAGCAAAAGAGTGCGATAATCTGCTAAACCCTTTTAAATTATGGCAAAGCAAGAAGTTTGTTTTTTTTAAGTGGGCACAGAGATTAAACGGCACGGTTGACGGCGGAACTATAAGTTCAAACAGCTCCAGAGCTTTAGTTCATGCTATGAGAGATGCATGTGATTTGCTAGTTATCGGCGGAAATACGGTGCGAGTCGACAGACCGACTTTGGATGCGAGGCTTACAGACGGCAGAGCGCCGGATATTTTAATAATATCAAAAAGCACAGAGTTTGATAAAAGCATCCCTCTTTTTAATGTCAAGGGTAGAAAAGTAATAATTTCTGACAATTTTTCTAAAATAGAAAATTATAAAAACATTATGATTGAGGGCGGGCAAAGTATGTTTGAACTCTCTAAAGATTTTGTTGATTATTATCTATGTTTTTTGTCAGCGCAAATCGGCGGAAATATGAATTTTACGGGAATTGAAGATAAATTTGATATTTTAAATATACAAAAAGATGAGCAAGATATAATTATGTGGATGAGAAGGGGTTAAGAGTTATGGAAAAACAAGAAAAAATAGTATCGATGTTTGATAATATAGCACCTACATACGACACTGCAAATCGTGTTATGAGTATGGGAGTGGATAAGAGCTGGAGAAGAAAGGCTTGTGATTTGGCATATGGTTTTTATGCACAAGATTCCATTGATAAAATCGTGGATGTTGCTTGCGGAACCGGTGACATGATGGACTTTTGGAAAAAAAGATCAGAAACAAACGGCATAGCGGTAGGCGAGATTATAGGCGTAGATCCGTCAAAGGGAATGGTTGCCGTTGCAAGAGAGAAATTTCCTAAATTTAACTACCATATATCAAAGGCAACTGAAATTCCTCTTCAAGATTGCAGTGCTGATATCTTAAGTATTACATACGGCATCAGAAATGTTGTTGAGAGGGAAGCAGCTTTAAGAGAGTTTAATAGAGTTTTAAAACAGGGCGGTCTTGTAGTAATACTTGAGTTTATGAAAAATGAAAATCCATCAATGCTTGGAAAAATAAGAGATTTTTACATGAATAAAGTTTTGCCGAAAATCGGCGGTTTTATCTCTAACAATTTGGAAGCATATGAATATCTGCCAAACTCCATAGAGGATTTCTCAACGGTTGAAAATATGAAAAAAGAGCTTGAAACTGCCGGATTTGAAATTATCTATGCAAAAAGTTTCTCGATGGATATTTCAACTCTTCTTATAGCAAGAAAAAAATAGGCAAAAAGGTGTATACTCTAAATGTCTCTTCTCTCAATGAGCAGATAAAAACTCTGCTTGAGAGTACATTTGAGAGAGTTTTGGTAGAGGGTGAGCTTTCTCGCATAACCTTTCACAACAGCGGACATATTTATTTCACGCTAAAAGATGAATCTTCGACTATAAAAGCCGTTATATTTAAAGCAAATGCCGCAAAACTGAAATTTCAACTCCAAGAAGGACTAAAAGTAATTCTTGATGGAGCTATAACACTTTATAAACCGCGTGGTGAGTACCAGATAAACTGTTTTACCATTCAACCATCAGGTCACGGCGCTTTGGCATTGGCATTCGAGCAGTTAAAAAACAAACTCTCGTCTCAGGGTTATTTTGATACTTCTATAAAAAAACAACTTCCTAAATTTCCAAAAAAAATTGCTCTTATAACTTCCGCTACTGGTGCAGCCCTTCAAGATATGCTAAGAGTGGCACAGAATAGATACAGAGCTTTGGAAATTGATATTTATGATGTTTTGGTTCAAGGAGAAAATGCTGCTCCCTCCATCGTAAAAGCTCTCTCTTTAGCCGATACCAAGGGGTATGATATTATCGTGGTAGGTCGCGGCGGCGGAAGCATAGAGGATTTGTGGGCATTTAACGAAGAGATAGTTGCAGATGCGATTTTTAAAGCCGCAACACCAATAGTCTCTGCCGTGGGACATGAGATAGACTGGGTTATAAGCGATTTTGTAGCAGATTTGCGAGCGCCTACCCCGAGTGCCGCGATGCAGATGATACTACCTGATTCTAATGAGCTTTATCAATATATCGACTCGCTTGCATCCGCCTTTACTCAAAAAATAGAACAGAAAATTTATAACTCCAAACAGGAGCTTATGCATCTTGCAAATCTATATTTGCAACACTCCATTGAGAAAAAAATAACTCAAAAAATAGATGAAATCAAGCAGATAAGAGAGACGCTAAATCAAACGATTTCATTTAAGATACAAAGCTTTAGTAAAGATATGGAACTCTTAATAGATAGATTTCCTTATATGATTGAGAATAAAATCAATATTGCTCAAAATCAAGTGTCAAATTTGCAAAAAATGTTAGAATCCAACCATCCAAAATTCAAAAGCAAAAAGGGTTTTGCACAGATTTCTAAAGATTCCAAAGTTATTGATATTTCATCGCTTAGAGTAGATGAAATCTTTGACTTGATGAATGATAAAGTTATCGTAAGCGCAAAAGTTCTTAAAAAAATAAATATATAAGGATTCATATGAATTATCCGGAGTTTTTTAACAGTGTAGAGAGTATTAAAGTTGTAGACCCGCTCTCAAATGTTTTAGGTGCATTTGAAGACGGCATATATGAGTTTACATTTTTAGATGCAGTAAAATCGGCGGGGCATAGTTGCCCGACTGTTGCAGGAGCTTATTTAATCACTTTAGAGGGATTAAAAGCTCTTTATCCTAACTCTTTAGCAGTTAGAGGGGAGATTAAAGTTAAGTTTAAAGAGTCTCTTGAAGACGGAGTTGCCGGAGTTATAAGCAATGTCGTATCACAAATCACTGGTGCAACCGACAAAAGCGGTTTTAAAGGGCTGGCAGGGAAATTTGCAAGACACTCTTTGATGGATTTTAATGCAGATATCAATTCGTCTGTTAGATTTACAAGAGCCGATAGCGGTAAAAGCGTAGATGTATATTATGATCCTTCATCAATCGGCGGAAATCCTAAAATGCAGCAGTTGATGCAAAAAATGATGGGCGGTATGGCGAACAAGGAAGAGATAAAAGAGTTCGGTGCGCTTTGGCAAGACAGAGTTAAGAGAATATTTGAAAACAAATCTAGTGTTGTTAAAGTCGTAGAACTGTAATTTTTTAGTAATCAATATAGTGTATAATCCTAAAAAAAGAGGATTATAACATGGCTTATTTTGATAATGCTAAAGTCGGAGACAGCGTCTATGGTTTGGTATTCGGTGCAGGTGAAGTTTCTCAAATTTTTGAAAATAGCCACTATAAACTGATGGTAAACTTTAAAAATGATTATGAAGTTCCCTATACCGAAGATGGAATTCCGGGATGGGGAAACTTTAACAAGCAGACGCTTTTTTATAAAAATGATATAGATTTAACGAATGTCGACTTCTCTCCTGTTTCAAAAATACTCTCAATTAAAAAGATTATAAAACTAAAAGAGAAGAAAAAACTTCAAGTAAGACTTCCATCTGGAATCTGGAAAAATGTAAAAAAAGCGGAATCGTCATATGTTGAAGATTTGCTTGAGAGAGAAAAATACCATATGTTTAGAAAAAAACCCGAAAAAAAAGAGAAATAATCAGCTCTATGAAATCATCTTGTTTCGTACGCATTATTACGACTCCTATCGGTACCGTGATAGCCAAAGCTAATGATAATGCTCTTACTTATCTTGATTTTATAGACGACTTGTCGGTGGCATATGAGAACTCAGACTATCCGCTTTTAATTCAATTAGAAGTGGAACTTGGGGAATACTTTGCAAAAAAACGACGACACTTTACCATACCGCTCTCTCTAAGCGGGACTATATTTCAAAAGGGTGTTTGGGATACGCTGTTAAAAATACCCTACGGCTCAACGCTATCTTACGCAGATGAAGCAAAAATATTCGGTAATCCAAAAGCCACAAGAGCGGTCGCAAATGCAAATTCTAAAAATCCCATCTCTATCCTCATCCCTTGTCATCGGGTTATCTCTTCAAGCGGCAGCATAGGCGGATATAGCGGAGGATTATGGAGAAAAGAGTTTTTACTCTCTCTTGAGAAAGAGTAAAAGTAGAGGTTTTATCTTAACACTAATGAAGGAAAGTAGGTATGAAGAGTAACTGCCGTTTGTGCAGAGAGTTTTTTCATCAGTTTATCAATCTTATCCTCTTCATTCCATTTCGGAGCAGTTACACCGCTAAGTTCAACCAATCTATTTTTAGCGTCATACGCGACACCGATACTATCTATCAAACCGACATCTTTTGCTTGGTGAGCCGTAAATATATGGGCATTTGCAAAATTGTCTCTTTTGTTTATATCCAATCCTCTTGCAGCCGCAACATCAGCAGTAAAGAGATCGTATGTTCCGTATATTACTTTATTTAACTCATTTTTTTCATATTCCGTCCACTCTCGATCGCTTGCTCCGACTTTTTTGTATTTTCCGGCTTGAACGCTTTGGGATTTGATGCCGACTTTGTTCATAAGTTCACTTACATCAGCCCCTTGCATAATTACACCGATACTTCCGACCATAGAGCCGGGATTTGCGATTATCTCGTTTGCCCAAATACTTGCGTAGTAACTGCCGCTTGCAATCGTTCCGCTGGCATAAACGACAACCGGTTTTATCTCTCTTGCTCTTTTTACCGCATAAGCAACTTCAATGGATGGTGCAACAGCTCCGCCGGGAGAATCGACATTTAGTAAAATACCTTTTATCAATTTATTTGAGGCTGCTTCATCAATCTGTTTTACGACCTCTGAAACCTCCATAATAGGACCTGAGAGGTTTATTTGTTGAAGATTGTTTTGTGTTAAATCCTCATTGCTTTGCGGTGCAAAAATCAGAAAAACTATAAGTAAAAAAATCATAGCTTTAAAATGATCTTGAATAAATTTCATTACCGCTAAAATCGGAGAAAATATATTTTTTATAAACTGCATTTTATTAATGTCCCATTAATGTAAATTTTTGAGATATTATATCTATGAAGTATTAAATGAACGGCTAACTCATCATTTGGTTCTTTGTCTAAATCAAGCACAATCATATCGGCATTTTTCCCCTCAGCTATTGCTCCTGTATTGATTCCAAGTGCCTCTGCGGCATTAATTGTGACGCTTTTTATAAGAGCATCTGCAAATTTCACAAGAGGAGCATTAGAGTGCATAAAAAGAGACATCTTCATCTCTTCAAACAAATCAAGTTTATAGTTTGAACTAAGCCCATCTGTTGCTACTATCCACTTTATATTATTGTCATTTAGCTTTTTGATATTGAGCGTAGCATTTCCTAAAAGTCTATTTGAAATAGGGCAATGAATGACCGTATGTCCATTTGAAGAGAGCTTTTTCAACTCCTCATCATTAGCATTTACAACATGTGTTAGAAGAGTGCTAAAACCATCAAAATGTTCTAAAAACTCTTTTGAATCACTTACGGCAGAGTTTTGTTTTAAAAATTTTTCAAAAAATCCCTTAAAATCACCCTCGCTATTGTCAAGCCAATCTCTCTCGGCACTGCTCTCCATAAAGTGGGCAGTCAGTTTAAGATTTTCATTTTTTGCGATTTGGAGTGCTTTTTTGATTAAAATCGGGTGAACGGAGTATGGCGAATGGATAGCAACAGC
>CAYHRD010000058.1:0-10915 GCA_964358925.1 uncultured Sulfurimonas sp. | reverse complement strand
TTGAAGTTTAGAAAAAGCGGTGATTTGTTAAAAGGGCACAATCAAAGCGGAAGTCAATTTAAGTGGATTGATTTGGCGGAAGATGAAGAGATAGTAAAACGAGTGAAAAGGGATTTGATGTTTTAGATAAATCTAGATTGCTTCGTCGCATGCTCCTCGCAATGACTGTTTTTTGGTTACTTTGACGGTCATTGCGAGCCTCTAAAAGAGGCGCGGCAATCTTTTTTGCTTGAAACAAAATCTTAATAAAGTCCGAACTTCCCGTCGTTTCTTTTGTAAAGAACACGAGTTTTACCCTCGTTGTCTATAAAAATTTCAAATAGCTTTTTGTTCTCTTTTATATCATTTAAAACATCTTCAACTTCACGCGGTTTGTAAAGTGGCAACTCTACCGGTACTATCTCGTCTTCCATCGCTTCACCGACTTCATGGAGGTTTATTCCTGCACTAGCTTCGCTTTTAGCTTCATTTATTCCGTCTTTATGATGTCCGTTGTCTTTATCATGCATACGACGCATTGCTTTTTGAGCTCTTGCTGTTGCTAAATCGATAGCGGCATAAAGATCCTGGTCGTTTTGTTTAATAACGATAGAGTTTTTGTGAGCTAAGTTGATAACATACTCAACAACCGACTGCTCTTTCCCTTTTTTGGTTTGAGTTGTTGCAATAATATTTACGGATATGATGTCCATATTGTATTTGCTAAGTGTTTCAATGGATGAGTTCATGTGAGCTTTGATAGCATCTGTAAGTTCTACATGTCTTCCGGTTAATGATATGTTCATGGTAAATCCTTTAGTTATAAATGAGGAGTATTAGATTTCTTCCATCGTTTAAAATAACGGTTTTCGTCATCCTGAACTTGATTCAGGATCTCTAATCTATGAAAGAAATTTATTATATCATTAAATACTTTACAATTTTTTACAATTTATAGTTTTTGAATACTTCTTCTAAAGTAGTGAATAGGTTCAGCCGTGATATTTACATCGGCTCTCACACTTACAGTTATATCCATTAAGATAGAACCGTTTTGTTCCGGAGTTGTTACATTTACATAGTCAGTGCATGTTCCGACTGTTGAGTTGTAAATATATCTCATAGCAACATTGGCATCGTAAATACCATCAAAAGTAGTGCTAAAACTGTTTTGACATCCATTTTGTGCAATATTTAAGAGCGCCAATTCAGCGGCACTTTTTGAATATAAAACGGCTTGCTCATAGAGGTATAAATCTGTTGTTCTTTTAGTCGTTTGGGTTGTCAATGAAATCGAAAGAGCCATAATAGTTGTTATTATTACTAAAACAATTATCGCCATAATCATAGCAAAGCCGTTTCTGTTTTTATGAGGATTGATTTTTAGAATATAGTTTTTTCTTTGCATAAAGAATAATCCTCCACTAAATCAGAATTTACACATACTTGAATTTTTACTATTGCACCGACCGCTTTAAATCTAAAGGTACTTACATTATCCATGATTTTTATGCTTTTTGTAGTATTGGTATTATATCTCTCGCCTTTCCACGGTTGATAATCATAATAGAGCATAAGCGTACCTGTTTTTGTAGTTGCGTCATAGTCGCTGATTCCAACGGCATAGGCACTCCAAGCGAGTTGATAATACTCATAAACATTTGTATCTGTAAAAGTATTGTCTGCTCCCGTATCGCCTCTTGTCGGGATAAAAAGATTTTCTTCTCCGACAACTGTGCTTCTTCTGATTGGGTGCATTACGCTAGTGTTATGATCAGTTAAAGCAGTACCGCTCCAGCCATAGTTATTAATATCGCTATCGGAACCTACAAAATAGAGAGCTGCATCGTTTATGCCGCTGCCACTGCTAGAGAGTGCACTGATTAGCGTATTTAAAGCTCCCGTATCGGTTCCGGGTGATACTAAAGTAGTGGCACTTGAAGGGTTCAAATCAATAATCCCGCTCCAGTGAGGCAGAGTTGATGAATTTCCGCGAAGACCGTCAATGTCACCGCCAACCCATTCTAAGATTGGGGCAGTACCCGCCGTATAACCTGCAAGAGCGCTAAAGCTAAAATCTGATTCCCTTGCTATTACAGAATCTTTTATGCGGTACTGAAGTCTTGAAGCTATCGTCTCAACCGCTGCTGCTCCGTTTGCTTGCAGAGCATTATTAACGCTTGAGAAGATAAAGTTATTATAAGCCTGAGTAAGAAATTCAACACCAAATTTACTAAGAATACCCATTATTACTATAACAAAGATAAGTTCTAAAAGTGTGAAGGCAGATTTACGCATTAAAATCTCCTCTTATAGTAATCTAATTCACCGACATTGGCGCTGTATGTACTTAGCATTGTAATGTCATCTCCACTAGAATTTTCAACTAAAACGGTAATTTTTTTAATATTTGAATCACTAAAACCTTGAGCTATGGTAACGGTACTAGTGTAAGTTTCTTTGTATCCGGCACTATTTTTTGTAGTATCGGTAAAAATAATTTCACTTCCGTGAGAGGCATTGTTTAGATTAGGGAAAGTAGTATCATTTATATCAGCAGTACTAATGGCATTATCTTCTAAACATCTTCTATGGTACGGTTGAGCAATATGCCCTAGTCTTAACCTATGCCTAGGGCTAGAGGCATTATTTTCACATGTGCCTCCGATATCAATAACCCTTGAGTATCTGCTTAGATTACTATCATACATTGAATTTTTATCCCAGTAATATGATGTCGCACCTGTTAATTCAGCAGAAGCGGCAAAAATAGCCTCTTGAACTAAACTGCTCTCCATACCCCTTGAGGTAACCTGAACCATCATCGGAAGAGATACTACGGCAATAGAAATAATAACGATAGCAAATATCAGCTCTATCATAGTAAACGCAAATCTACCAAAACTGTTTTTTCTACTTACCACATAGTCCTCCTATTGGTTTTTACACCACCGACACTCTTTGTAGTTGTATTGGTTTCATGTTCACCTGTCCAATCACCCGCACGGTCAAACTCAACTTGAAACTCATTTGTCGTAGCATTCGGATTGTACATATTTTGTATCAACCAATTAGATGCACTATTCTCCATCGTTGTTTTGTATGGATAGCCCTTGCTTCCGTCATAGCCAATCGTAGTGACGGACGGATTTCCAGTAGGATTGTCAGATGCATCGACAATGTCACCTGCCGCATTAGTTCCGCCTTTTTGAACAACAATACCCACCGCACCGTCATTTGTTATATTGTGATTTTGATTCCAATACCATCTTACATCATCAGTCCTGTTTGAATTAACTCCGTTTGGAAGTAGAGCTTTGTTACAACCTGTTTCAAAACAGTAAGATTCAAAATAGATGTTTGCCGTGCCTGCATTTCCTTCATATCTCTGTCTTGCAGCATGTGTGCGACCGAAGAGAAATGTAGCGTTGCTGTCTGCCGAATTTGTGCCGTTTACCGCATCGACATCGGTTACATTCATATCCGTAACAACTACCATGAAAGGATTTGCAACTTTTGTTACATTTCTGTCAAAATTTATTTTATAGTTAAATTGCGCCGTCCCGTTTGTATCGTTGCTGTCAAACTGTGTGCTTAAAAACGGTATCGGATAAATTGTATTTCCGCTTAGCGGAACTGAACCGTTGCTATCCGGAGTAGAGTGATACCAAATCATTTTGGTCAGTGCACCTGCAGGTGTGATTGCTATCGGAATGACTAAGCCAAGAGTTACATTACCGTTTTTTGCATAGCACTGAGATGTGTAATTGGAGGTGATGTTATTATCTGCACGCCTTGCCGAGACATTCAAATCCAGTGATGCCGAAATAGTGCGATTTTGAATTGTCGTGTTATGCTCTTCAAAATTAGAGAGATAGGTAAATCCGTTTGAACCGTTAGTTAAATTTCCGTCAATCACGAAGTGATCAGGGATTACCTTGATTTGTTGTGCATACTGAGATATTAAACGGAGTGAAGTGTTTGTATCATCAGCATCTACAAGTGCAAATTCCGAGCCGACTATTTCATGCATAGTTACATTAAAATCACCAACATTGCTTAATGTATAGTTGTTGGTAACCGTTCCGTTAGTAAAATTAATATTCGGGCTAAAACTTATGTTCATATCTTGGCATACTTTTGCAGGGTTGCTTATATTTACATCTACTACAAATGAAGTGTGCTCTGTTTCGTTATAATCAACTGCTCCCGTTCCGCCAAACTTATCAGCGCGGAAAGTTAAGGATGCCGGTGTTCCTGCCGTAAATATTTGATTGGCAACAATAGTACTGTTAAAATCGTTTGGACGGATGGCGAAATTGTCAACTGAGCGAACTAAAGGCGTTGTTCCAAGTGTACATTCGTAGCATCCATATTTATGGTCATATATAGAGGTATATCCTGGATATGTTGGATCACCGCCGCCGCTATAACCGTGATGACTCGGCTCGCATGGTTGACCGTGCTGAACTTTACATCTGTCAAATGCCTCTTGATGAAATGCATCCAGATATTGCACATCAGATGAAACACACGACGGCATTCCGGGAACTGCATTAGCCCCTGTTGAACTATTTTGCAAGCATTGTGGTCCTCCGGCAAGGTTAAGAGCTTGATAATCAAGATATTTCATTAAAATATAAGCCTCTTTTATGGCAACTGAGGGTACTGTAAATAATGGACTGGTACCGCTGATAGTCCCTTTTTCAATTACTGCAGCCAACGGTTCGGTAGGAACTGTTTGATTATACAGTCTAGTAATTGTATTAGTAGCAGGATAATAAACATATAGAAAAACAGGCATATTGGCTGCATTATAAACGGCATTTGCAGTCATATCGGAACCAAGATATACTGCATCAAGCGTCATATTGGTTTTACCGGCAATTTTTGTCTTTATAACTGCTTGGTAAAATGGAGTTCCGATGGTAGACTGATATGTATCTACGATATCTACAACCCCAGGCGAATATGTAATAGGAGTTCCCCCACCGCCGCTAGCATCATCATTCTCAATTGTTCCGGTTGCAGTAGCATGGGCGGAGTCTATTGAACCAGAAGTGGTAGTCAAAAGAGTTATTCTAAAAGTCTCATTATTTTCAAAATTTGTATCTCCTACAATCCCTACCATTGGAACAGCTATCATTCCTGCCGGCGTTCCAGATGGAAGAGTAAACGAATAAGTTGCTCCATTAGTTCTGTTGGTGTCATTGATATCTGTAGTAATATCGTTAAATCTATACTCTACGGTTGTTGTATCTGTTAATGAAGTGTTTAATGTAATTGGAAAACTCATAACAGCAGTTCCACTATTGCCTTCTTCAATCGATGTATTGCCAATAGAAATCATTGTATAAATAGGAGTAAAAGTCACCGTAATTGTATATGCTCGCGTATTATTTGCAGCCGTACTCTTATAAACATTAACATTAAAATCCAAATCGTTTGCATTAGTTAGTGTGATAGTTTCGGTTATTTTATTGCCAGTTGTGCCGGGACAGTTTGTTAAATCGGATGTAAAACGAACCTCATCACTCTCAATATTTGATAATGTTACGGTTACTGTTCCGGTGGAAGGTGCATTAAAATAATAAGTATCAGGTAAGTTTTTACCAACTGAGTCACTATGCGTATATGGCGTTCCCTCAATAAGCGGGTTTTGGCTAAAATTGCTTCCGCCGCATTGATCACTCCCCAATCCTGACATAGCAAACACCATCATAAGTCCAAAAATCGTTAATAATCGCGCTAAAAATTTAAAAGTTTTCACTTTATTCTCCACTTCAAACATCGCTATATTCAAACTTCATTTAGATAAAATTGAAGCACAATAAGAACACCCGTTTAACATACTACTATTATACAAACAAAAACGCTTAGTAGCCGCTTAAATGGCAAAACGGATTTTTTAAAAATCAGTTAATTGTACTTGTTTTTATCTCTTTTATAAAATTTTTAAAATCATCTATCGACTCTAAAAAGGCGTATAGTTTTTCATGGTCAATCGTAGCATATTCATGAATTAGAAGATTTCTAAGTCCAATCATACTTATATATCTTTTTACATGCATTGCGTTTAAAAAGTTGAATTTTCCAAGAAGCTCTATACATTCTCTATAGTTTTGAGGATTTCCAAGATTGTAATAGTTTGTTATTTTACAACTAATGTCTATCATTATTTGAATGGATTCAAATAGACCATATCGGAGTTCCCATTCATAGCGTTTATTTGCAGTTATGTCTTGTAGTTTAACATCCTCTTTTATATTTTCTAATATGGAAATATTTTCTTCAAGCAGTTTTAATTTTTGCAATAGTTCCATTTTTTACCCTTTCAAGGAATGCTATATTTTGATCTTCTATAACCGGCTTAAAATCCAAATAGTAATGCAGCGCATTTAGTTTAAAGTCACTGTATGCCCTATTGTCATTTATGTATACTGATTTATGAGATTGATATATATTATATGCAAGAAGAGGGGATTTTTTGTATAGGTCATTGAGTACTACCAAATCAGTTTTTAGGGCTAATGTTGATTCTATGTTTGAAATAATTTCACCGAGCTCAAATATATCTATATCTTTTTTGGTTTGTATAGCGATATCAATATCGCTCATATCGTTTTGTTTATTTAGAGCGTATGAACCGAAAATCAAAACATTTGCTATAAAATCGTATTGACTTAATAGCTCTTTGAGTTTTAATTTTATGTTTATAGATAAGCTCAACTCTTTATCTTTTCAAAAAATTAGAAATTTTCTCGGCAACTCCGTACTCTCTTGAGTCATTTAAAATTATTTGAGCGGCTTTGTGGTTGTCGGTGTTAAAAAGTACTGGAGCGGCAAAATTTACTATCGAATTTTCTATAGGAGTTTGGATAAGCACAATATTTAAGATAATTAAATTTGAGTTTTTGTCTATCTCTAATAGATGTTGTATATTATCCGGAACTTCAAAATCGTATTCTCTTAAAACAAAAGGGTCTATCAGAGTAAATGAAATATGTTTATCGTTTATGGATTGCATTTTCATAAAAATATCGTCAATCTTTTCTAAAGTCACTTCTTTTACATCCTCAAACCCTAAAATAGGTATGCAAACATCAAATTTCATATAAAAACCCCTACTATTTATTTTCTTAATTGTACCACTATAAGCATAAAATATACTTAGTTTAATGAGCGTTATATATCTTTTGGATAAAATAACACCTTATTTAAAATCAGGAATTTATTTGATGAAATTAAAGAACTATTTGGCAACAAGTTTGCTACTGCTTCCAATGTTATTTATAGGTTGTTCAAAAGATGTTGAAGAGTATAACAAGCCGGCTATCTATTGGTATTCTAAAATAGTTGAAAATGTATCTAAGGGAGATTTGGAAAAAGCAGATAACTACTACAGCTCACTTCAAGGTGAGCATATAGGTTCACCTATGCTTCCTGAAGCTACTATGATTTTGGCAATTGCGCATATGCAGCATGAAGAGTATCTCTTAAGTGAGCATTTTTTGGATGAGTATATAAAGAGGTATGCGACGCCCAACGAAAAAGAGGAAGCAGAGTTTTTAAAAATAAAAGCAAAATATATGGCTCTTCCGCACCCTAGACGCGATCAGGCACTCATAGATGATGCCATAGTCGAGGGTGAGGCGTTTAAAGTAAATTATCCAAGCTCTATGTATTTAGAGGTTGTAAATACAATGCTTATTCGTCTCTATCTTGCACAATTTGCGCTTAATGAGAGTATCGCCGATTTGTATGACAGACTAGATAAACCAAGGAGTGCCGATTACTATAAAACTATAAATCCGCAGCCTTGGATTGTCTCAAAAGAGATAGATAGAGCGGTTGCTCCGTGGTATCGCGCATGGTTTGAGGGAGACGGTACTTCTAGCTGGTATGAATTTATGATACCAGATACGAAAAGCGTTGTTTCAAGAAACTCTGTAAAAGAGGATGAGGTTGCAGGGGATAAGAATGAAACTAAGTGATTATAGTGAATTTCCGGCTGATATTCCAGTTATTGTGGAGGATGAGCTTTTTTTATACCCGTTTATGATAGCGCCGCTTTTTTTAAGTGATGAGAGTAATATAAAAGCAGCATCAAAAGCCATAGAAGAGAGCTCTTTGGTAATAATCTGTCCGACAAAACCTTCACATGAGGGTGAAAGAGGGTTTGAATCGCTTTATAACGCAGGAGTAGTAGGTTCTATCATGAGAAAGGTCTCGCTTCCTGATGGCAGAGTTAAAGTTCTTTTTCAGGGTCTTGCCCGTGCTAAAGTAATCTCTAAAGTTTCAGAGAGTCCTCTTGTCGCACATGTAGATGTTATAAATGCAACAAATGTAAGCTCTTTAAAGATAGATGCGATATTAGAAATCCTTCGTGAAAAGGTTAGAACGCTTGCTAGTGTAAGCAACTATTTTCCTCCAGATTTACTAAGAACGATAGAAGAAAATCACGATTACAACCGTATAATTGACTTAATCTGCTCTACGGTAAAGCTAAAAAAAGAGCAGGCATATAAATTGTTTGTTGAATCAAATACCGAGAAGAGATTTTTAGATTTGATTGAGTATCTTATAGATGAGATAGAAGCAAACAAGCTCCAAAAAGAGATTCGTTCAAAAGTACATACTCATATAGAAAAAATTAATAAAGAGTATTTTTTAAAAGAGCAGTTAAAACAGATTCAAAAAGAGCTCGGAAGCGACACTTCAAGAGAAGAAGAGATAGAGGAATATCGCAAAAAGCTCGAAGCAAAAAAAGAAAAAATGAGTCCTGAAGCTTATAAAGAGGTGCATAAACAGGTAGAGAGACTCTCTCGTATGCATCCTGATTCTTCTGATGCATCAATGACTCAAACATATTTGGATTGGGCTTTGGAGATTCCTTTTGGGCAGGAGAGCAAAAAAGAGCTTAAAATCAGCGAAGTGGAAAATCAGTTAGATAAAGATCACTTCTCGCTTGAAAAGCCAAAAGAGAGAATTGCTGAATTTTTTGCGGTTAAAGAGTTAATGGAGTTGAGAGGCATAAAAGATAGTTCAGGTGCGATTATCTGTTTTTCTGGTCCTCCGGGCGTAGGTAAAACATCGCTTGCAAACTCTATAGCCGAAGCGCTTAAACGACCGCTTATTAGAATTGCACTTGGCGGGCTTGAAGATGTAAACGAGTTAAGAGGACATAGAAGAACTTATGTCGGTGCAATGCCAGGACGAATCGTGCAGGGTCTAATAGATGCTAAAAAAATGAATCCCGTAGTAGTTTTAGACGAGATTGACAAAGTAGCTAAAACAGGCAGAGGCGATCCGACCTCGGCACTGCTTGAGGTGCTTGACCCTGAGCAAAATAAGGAGTTTAGAGATTATTATCTTAACTTCAGTATTGACTTATCTAAAGTTATATTTATAGCAACGGCAAACGATGTCGGCAAAATTTCAGCTCCGCTTCGCGATAGAATGGAGTTCATTTCTATTAGTTCATATACGCCTCAAGAGAAGTTTGAGATTGCTTCAAGATACCTTATTCCTCAAGAGCTTAAAAAACATGGACTGAAAAAATCGGAGCTAAGTATCTCGAAACCGGCTTTAAAAGAGCTAATACATAGCTATACCCGTGAAGCCGGCGTTCGTAATCTCCGCCGCCGTATTGCGGACATGTCAAGAAAAGTTGCGAGAGAGATATTGGAACATCCTGAAGTTACCAAAGTTTCTTTGACTCTGAAAAACATTAAAGAATATTTTGATAAAACTGTATTTGAGATAGAAAAAACAACAAAGATTCCTATTTTGGGAGTTGTCAACGGTCTCGCATGGACTGCAGTAGGCGGAGATGTTTTAAAGATAGAAAGCATCCGCATTAAAGGCAAAGGGACAATGCAGTTAACAGGCAGCCTCGGCGATGTTATGAAAGAGTCGGCGCATATCGCATATAGCGTTGTCAAAACTCTAATAGATACTAAAAAACTTCAAATTGACGATAGCAATATTCCGCTCTCTGCAAAAGAGATGGAGGATGGCATAAAAATTGACCCGAGCGAAGTTTATAAACGATATGATTTGCATCTGCATATTCCTGACGGTGCAACACCAAAAGATGGACCGAGTGCCGGTATAGCGATGGTAAGCGTTATATCTTCAATACTAAGTTCTAGAAAAATCCGTTCGGAAATTGCAATGACGGGAGAAGTTTCCCTAAGCGGCGATGTACTACCTATCGGCGGGCTTAGAGAAAAGCTAATTGCAGCACACAAGGCTGATATGAGCAAAGTTCTTATTCCGCTAAAAAATTACGAAAGGGATTTAGATGAGATTCCTAAAGAGGTAAAAGAGACTTTAGAGATTATTCCGGTAACCAGAATAGAAGAGGTATTGGAGTATATTTTAGTATAATTGAACTCTCTGAATAATTATGTTTTTAGATTGCCGCGCTTGTCATTGAGATTGCCGCGCTTCGCTCGCAATGACAAGCGCGGCAATCTGGGTGACAAAGCAAATCATAATGACCGTTATTGTGAGAAGCGAAGTGACGAAGCAATCTATTGTTTAATCAGAATATTCTACTGAAACATAAGTGAGTCTATTCTTTGCGTTAAATCGCTGTTTCTTATAGGCTTCATTAAAAAGCTGTTTGCGCCAAGCTCTAAAGCTTGACTTTTTTTAGTCTCATCCGTTGTTAAGACAATAATCGGAATCTGATCCATAGTTACATCGGCACGAACAATTTCAAGCATTTCAAGACCGTTCATAACCGGCATAATGATATCTAAAAGAACAAGATTAATATCAGGTCTTGATTTTATTTGAGCAATCGCATCCGCACCGTTTTTCGCCTCTAAAACCTCTGCAATATTTTCATTTTTCATTAACATAGATTTCAACAGTTTAAGATTTATCATATCGTCATCTACGGCTAGAACTATTAATTTTTTTGACA
>CAYHRD010000057.1:0-10955 GCA_964358925.1 uncultured Sulfurimonas sp. | reverse complement strand
CGCTTTTGCTCTTACATTTTTACTTGCTCTCCAAAGTGCGCTTTACAGTCCCGCAAAATACGGATATATAAAAGAGTTAGTCGGTACAAAATATATAAGTGACGGAAACGGCGCTCTTCAAGCTGTTACGACGAGTGCGATTTTACTTGGGATAATAGTATATACCATACTCTTTGAGACGCTTTTAGGCGATGTTTTTGCTACAAAAGAGGATATCTTAAAAACCATAGCGCCGCTTGGGTGGCTTTTGGTTTTGGGTTCGGTTGTCGAGTATATGCTGACTTTGAAGCTGCCAAACAAGATGATAAAAGCAACTCGCAAAAAATTTAAGTTTGCAAAATATATAAAGGGTTTTTATCTGAAGAAAAACTTGATAATGCTTAGAAGAAAAAAAGAGGTTTTTGACTCCGTGATAGCACTTAGCCTCTTTTGGTCAATCTCTCAGGTAGTGTTGGCAATTTTCGGCGAGTACGCAAAGAGTGAGCTTGGCATTACAAATACGATTGTCGTTCAGGGCGTAATGACTTTTTCGGTCATCGGCATAGTTTTTGGTTCTATGTTGTCGTCCGCTTTTTCAAGATACTATATAAACAGCGGACTCTCAACACTTAGCGCATTGGGCATTGCAGTTATGCTTTTCATTATTCCGTTTACGAAAAATACACTGTTTTTGGGAGTAGAATTTGTTCTGTTTGGACTCTTTAGCGGTATGCTTTTGGTTCCGCTAAATGCAAAAATTCAGCATCTCTCTTCGGATATCCATCTTGGAACTATCGTGGCGGGGAATAATTTTGTTCAAACGCTTTTTATGTTCTCTTTTTTAATGCTGACTACGCTCTTTGCCTACTTCGGTATGAATGCAAAAATTCTATTTTTCGTTATGGGTATTGTCGCATTATATCTGCTCTATAGGCTTTTAAAGAGGTATCTCGTTATGGCGGTTTGGACTCTTTTTGAGTCAATTTTAAAAATCCGTTACAAATGCACATACATAGGTCTTGAGCATATTCCACAAAATACGCCGATACTCTTGGTGGGAAATCATGTAAGTTGGATTGACTGGTTTATACTTCAGCTCCCGTTGGAGAGAAGAGTTGTTTTTTTGATAGATAAAGATATATACAACAATAAATTTCTAAAACCGATTTTTAAATTAGGCGATTTGATTCCTATATCGCAAAAAGCTTCAAAAGATTCATTTATTGAAACCTCAATGAAATTAAAAAATGGTAAAATTGTAGCAATATTTCCAGAGGGTGAAATATCTAGAAGTTCTGATATCGCAAAATTTTATAGAGGCTATGAATTTATAGATAGAGGCGGTGCCACTATTGTGCCTTTTTACATAGACGGTGTTTTTGGAAGTCTTTTTTCAAGACATAAAGGTGAGGGCAGCAGGAATTTTTTTAGAAAAAGAGAGATAACGCTCTACTTTGGCGAGCCGATATCTCATGATATAAAGGCTGATGAGCTAAGAGAAATAGTAATAAATTTAAAATGTTGATTAATCTGACGCTTTATGCGTCAAGCTTTAGTGCCATAGCGGCTAGCGTAGTCAGTCGGGACGGGTTCCGATTGGCGTGATATTAGTAAAAAAGGATATAAATTTGAGAACAACATTAATAATCGGTGCGGGTGGAGTTAGTCGTGTAGTTGTATATAAATGTGTACAAAATGCGGATGTTTTTGGGAAAATCGTACTAGCGAGTAGAACGATAAAAAGATGTCAAGATATAAAAGATGAACTCCCAAATGCAGATATTGAAGTGGCTTCGGTCGATGCAGACAATACGGATGAAGTTATAAAACTTATAAACTCATGCAAACCGAGTATAGTTATAAATGTCGCACTTCCATATCAGGATTTGACAATTATGGATGCTTGTATTGCTACAAAAACTCCATATCTTGATACTGCAAACTATGAACATCCCGATGAAGCAAAATTTGAGTACAAGCTTCAATGGGCAAGAGATGCGAAGTTCAAAGAAGCGGGAATCATGGGACTTCTTGGAAGCGGTTTTGACCCAGGGGCAACAAATGTATTTTGTGCTTATGCTCAAAAACACTACTTTGACGAAATTCATACCATAGATATTTTGGACTGTAATGCAGGCGATCACGGTTATGCTTTTGCAACAAACTTTAACCCTGAAATCAACCTAAGAGAAGTTAGTGCAAACGGCAGATATTGGGAGAACGGTGAGTGGATAGAGACAAAGCCCTTAGAGATTATGCAAGTTTGGGATTATCCTGAAGTAGGACCAAAAGATAGTTATCTGCTCTACCATGAAGAGATGGAGTCACTTGTTCAAAACATCAAAGGGCTAAAGCGCATCAGATTTTTTATGACATTTGGACAAAGCTACATCAAGCACATGGAAGTTTTACAAAATGTAGGCATGCTTGGAATCGAGCCGGTTGAACATAAAGGTATGATGATAACTCCGATTGAGTTCTTAAAAACACTTCTGCCTGACCCTGCATCACTTGGAAGCAGAACTAAAGGCAAAACAAATATCGGAATAGTTGCCGAGGGTATCAAAGACGGCAAAAAGAGAAAAATTTATATCTATCAAGTAAAAGATCATGAAGAGTGCTACCGTGAGACCAACTCTCAAGGCGTTTCATATACAACGGGTGTTCCTGCAATGATAGGCGCAAAACTTATGTTAAAAGGCATCTGGAGCGGAGTAGGCGTATTTAATATGGAACAGATGAACCCTGATCCGTTTATGGAAGAGATGAATACGCAAGGGCTTCCTTGGCAAGTTAAAGAGTTAGAAGTATAACAGTAATGGATAGTTTAGAAAAAATCGCTACGCCGTACTATATTTGCGACGAGTTGCTTCTTCGTGCAAACCTTGAAATTTTAAATCGTGTTCAAAAAGAGAGTGGGGCAAAAGTCATCCTCGCTCTTAAGGGCTTTGCGATGTGGAGTACATTCCCTCTGGTTAAACAGTACCTCAAAGGGTGTACTTCAAGCGGACTGCACGAGGCACTTTTAGCTAGGGAAGAGTTTGCAAAAGATGATAAAAATCTTGAAGTACATACTTATTCGCCTGCATACAAAGATGAAGATATAGATGAGATAGCGCGTATATCCAATCACATAGTTTTTAACTCGCCAAATCAGCTCTTTAAGTACGCTGATAGGGTTAAAAAAATAAATCCTGCCGTTAGTTTGTCGCTAAGAATCAACCCTGAACAGTCATCATCCCCAAAAGATATCTACAACCCTTGCGGACTTTACAGTCGTCTGGGAACAACTCTTGCAAATTTTGACGAGAGAGTTTTAGAACATATCGAAGGATTGAATTTTCATGCGCTTTGTGAACAGGATGCTGATGCGCTTGAAGAAGTTTTGGAAGCGTTTGAAGCAAAATTTTCAAAATACTTTAAAGGTATGAAGTACATAAATTTCGGCGGAGGACACCATATAACCAAAAAAGGTTATGATGTCGATAAACTCATAAATATCATAAAAAATTTCAGAGCCAAATACGGTGTTGAAGTTTACCTAGAACCTGGAGAAGCGGTAGGCTGGCAGACGGGCGAGCTTGTGAGCAGTGTGCTTGATATTGTTCATAACGGTATGGATATAGCTATTTTAGACACTTCGGCAGAAGCGCATATGCCCGACACTCTTGCGATGCCTTATCGTGCAATGGTTCGAGGAAGCGGAGAAGCGGGAGAAAAACGCTATACTTACCGCTTTGGCGGAAACACCTGTTTAGCAGGTGACATCATGGGAGATTACTCTTTTGACGAGCCTCTAAAAGTTGGGGATAAAATTATATTTGAAGACCAAATTCACTACACATTTGTTAAAAATACAACTTTCAATGGCATAAAACTCCCATCTCTTGTTTTACTAAAAGAGGATAAGAGTGTAGAGATAGTTAGAGAGTTTGGATATCAAGATTATAGAAATAGACTTTCGTAAAGGATTTCCCTCGTTTCACTCAGGAGAGTGGTAACTAGAGAATCTTATATCCAAACATAGGGTTAAGTATTGTATTTTAAAATCCAATTTTGCCATAGCTTGGTTTGACTTATTTAGATAAGGTTAAGTATAATTGTCTATTAAAATTATATGGAGTTTTGTATGCACACTTTAAAAGTAGAGGTTAATGATACCATTCTCGATAAAGTTATGTTTTTTTTAAACAACCTTCCAAAATCTGAAATTAAATTAAGTATTGAAGAAACAGCGCAAAACCATAAACCTAAAAAGTTAAATTCTATCTCTTTAAAGACTAAAGGCTTTAAATTTGATAGAGATGAAGCCAATGCAAGATAAAATTTTCTTAGATACAAATATTGTCATCTATGCTTTTTCAGAGGATGAAGCCCAAAAGCAGTCTATTGCTTTTGGGCTTTTGGATGGAGAGTACAATAATGCACTAATATCAAAGCAAGTTATAAATGAACTTGCCAATATTTTGTTAAAAAAATTTAAACTCTCTTCCAATCAAGTAGAAAATGCCATTCTTGAACTTGATACAATAGTGAATATTGTAGATTTTGATTTATCAACACAGATTAAAGCTCTCCATGTAAAAGATAAGTATAATTTACAATTTTATGATTCGCTTATTATTGCTACGGCTTTGGAGAACAGATGCACTATTCTCTATAGTGAAGATATGCATAATGGAATGCTTATTGAAAATAGACTCAAAATTATAAATCCGTTTAAGTAGTCTAATTAGATATTATTTGAACACTAAAAATAGGAGGTTTTTTATGCAAGAAGATAAACAGAGATGGAATGAGAGATATTTGGATAATCCGATGCCCCAAACTGTATCGCCGCTTGTAGAGAAATATATCTCACATGCAAAAGTCGGTCAAGCCATAGATATAGCTTGCGGAACAGGTAGAAATACACATTTTTTGGCTGATTTAGGATTTTTGGTGGATGCAGTAGATATATCCGACTATGCTCTTGGTAAAGTAAAAAAAGGCTCAACGATTACCAAAATAGATGCAGATTTAGATAAATACAATCTGGCTCCAAATAAGTATGATTTGATAGTAAATGTAAACTACCTAAACCGTCGTTTGGTTTCACAGATGAAAGATGCACTTCATAGCGGCGGAGTTTTGATGTTTGAGACATTTATAGTAGCACACGGAGATTTTAATCTTCCGACTACAAACTTAGACTATCTCTTGCGTAAAAATGAGCTTCTGCACTCTTTTATCGGACTTGATGTAATCTACTATGAAGAGAGGATCGATATAAATTTAAGAGGAGAAAAGATAAAGGTAGCATCTCTAGTTGCTAAAAAGGGATAATACCTTTTTAGCTTCTAAATTCGTTAATGCTAGAATCAAGCATACGAGCTACTTCAAGCAGGCGTTTTGAGTCGTTTTCAATGCTGATTACTCTCTCTTTATTTGAGGTTGAATGGCGATTGATTTCACTGATTTTGTTGATAATTTCATCAGTATGTTTTACGATAGTTTCCGAATCTTGAACTGATTTAATCGCCACTTCAATCGAGTGTCTCATCTGTGATGATGTGTCGTTGATTTTTTCTTCAACATCTTTTGAAATGGTTGTTAATTTTTCCATACCTCTTGCATTATTGTTCATCTTATCGCTTACATCGTTAATAGATTGAACGATTGTACTGACACTAATTTCTATTTCAGATAGTGATTTTTGTGTGCGTTCCGCCAGTTTTCTTACCTCGTCGGCAACAACTGCAAAACCGCGTCCGTGTTCACCTGCTCTTGCAGCCTCAATCGCAGCATTAAGCGCTAAAAGATTTGTCTGCTCGGCTATATCTTTAATAACAAGCAGAACGCTTTTAACTTGATCGGCATCTTGTTTTAAGTTTGATAACTGACCGGAGAGCTCATTTTCCACCTCTATAAATACGGCAACTTCATCAACTAACTGATCTAGTGCTTCTCTTGATGATTCAAGGTTTAAATTTGCTTGTGAAACTTTTTCTTGCGTTTCTCTTGCCATTGCTATTGATTTATCAAGAATCTCTTTTATGGATTTGCTTTTATGTGTAGTGTCTAAAACGATAGCACTCTCTTCTTCGATACTATTGTGGATTGAGTAAGAAGAGTCAGTTATCGTGTTAGCGATAGAGACATTTTGGCTTCCGAGTGATTTGACATCATTGATTGTGTTTTGTATAGAACTTACAAAATCATTTACCGCATAAGCGGATTTTGCAAACTCGTTTTCATGCAAAACTTCAATTCTTTTTGTTAAATCTTTATCCCCGTCAACAAGAGCGCGAATACGAGAGCGAAGTTCATCTAGCGGAGCGATAACTTCTTTGCCGAAAAATAGACTGATTATAATCGCAAACGCAACAAACACTATAATAAGCGTGACGAGTAAAATCATTTTCGTATTATTAATCTCAACATCGTTCGCATCAAGAGAGA
Source organism: uncultured Sulfurimonas sp. (assembly GCA_964358925.1). Lineage (GTDB taxonomy): Bacteria > Campylobacterota > Campylobacteria > Campylobacterales > Sulfurimonadaceae > Sulfurimonas. Next base: position 4,535 of record CAYHRD010000057.1, on the reverse strand, counting down.
TTACAAGATTCATAACTCCGAGTATATCTCCATCTTTTGCGTTGGAGTGGCAGGAAATACAGCTTGCATCCGCTATCATAGGATTGAGTAGCTGAATAGAGTGACGGTTGTTTTGATTTTTTTCGATTGTTTTAGGTTTTTTGCTGGCAAATACCTCTTTAATCATCACATCATTTGTAAATGTTTCACCGTCTTTTTTGTAAATTTCAAGTACTAATTCAGATTTTGAAACATCAAGTGACTCAATCCCTTTAATGTCTTTGGATTTATTTAATGTCTTTGTGACGACCTCAGGATCTCCGGTTAGCATACTTTGCGTAACTGTTTGAAATATAGATTGGCTTAACATCTCAAGAGAGTGTTTAGCCGTCTTGTTTGAAAAATCATTGAATGTATAAGAGATGTAACTATACATCGAACCGATTGCAAGAGCACCGAAAAATAAAATTGTAACAACGATACGAGATTTGACTGAAACTAACATTGTGCCATCCATGAAAAATTATTTTCAATTCTATCATAAGAATGTTTCAATATGTATATTTTTTTTACAATCCTTCAAGTAAAACATACCAAAGTCTATTTATCTCTTCATCATTTAAAAATAGGGTAGATTTATTTTTGAAAAGCTCGACTAAGGCACTTTTTTTAATGCTAAATGTATGCGAACAGCTCTTATGTGTCGGTAGAAATGCACGAAGCAGAGAAATATCGTCATCAAGTATAGGAGTAGAACATAAAAAACATTCAAACTCTTTATGCAATCTTCCCTCATGTTCTAGTATTTTTATATATGATTCTATCGCTACTCTTTTTGGATTTTGTTTGTTCCAGTTTTGCGAGGCACTATCTAAGAGTTCAAAGTAGAACTCATCAATTTCATCGGCATCTTTTAGATGTTTGTAAAAAAGTGCGCTAAAGTCTTGCCAGAGTTTTAGAAGTCTGTAATCGTTTATCCATCTAAATCCTATATGAATTACATCTTTTAATCTATGCACGGTAGATTTAAAAGAACTTTCTTTTTCATAATCTATTTTAAAGCCGAGATTTATAACTCCGTGTCTCGCACCGTAAAATCTATAAAGAGTATCTAAGTTATCTCTTGATAAAATTGTCACTATCAAATCTTCATCTTTAACTCTGTTGAGATTTAAAATAAAACCCTGCATCATCCGCTTCTTTTGTACACATATTTTGTTTTTTATTGAAAAATTATCCTGATATTATATTTTTTTAAACCTTTAACCAGTATAATGCAACTCTTGTCTCTAAATAGACTAAGTTTCTTTAAAAAGAGATTAAATTTGTAGTAATATTACAAAAAATTGTAAAATTTAGGAGTTAATATGGTTGAGCATCATGATTTATTAAGATCATTCAAAGATAATTGCGGTTTTGGTCTTGTAGCAAATATTAAAAACAGAGCATCACATAAAGTTTTAAATGATGCGGTGACTGCATTAGAAAGAATGATGCATCGCGGTGCGGTGGCAGCTGACGGTAAAACAGGAGACGGAAGCGGTCTGCTTTTATCTCTGCCCGAAGAGTTTCTTCGTATGGAAGCGACTAAGAGAGGTATCGAATTACCGAAACAGTTTGCAATAGCTTCAGTTTTTACGAAAGATTTGAAAAATTTAGATGTAGTAGAAGAGATTTGTGAGGCTAATGACCTTAAAATTGTTCTTCGCAGAGTCGTTCCTACTGATACAAATGCACTTGGAGAGCAAGCTTTAGCATCTCTGCCGAATATTATTCAACTTTTTATTACTCCAAACTCTATTATGGCTACAAATAGATTTGATGCGCTTTTATACCTTTCAAGAAAAGAGAGCGAACATAAACTTATAGATGATAGAGATTTTTATATAGCATCGATGAGCTCAAAAGTTCTTTCATATAAAGGACTTGTTATGCCAACGCATATCAAAGAGTTCTATAAAGACCTGCAAGATGAAAACTTTAAAATCTCTTTTTCGCTCTTTCATCAAAGATTCTCGACAAATACTCTGCCTGAGTGGAAACTTGCACAACCGTTTCGCGCTGTGGCACATAACGGCGAAATCAACTCTGTTGAGGGGAACCGCTTTAATGTAGAGATAAAATCCGAATCAATTAAGAGTGAAGTTTTTACAGACGAAGAGATACAAAGAATATTACCGATTTTACAGCCGAGACTTTCAGACAGCGGTTCTGCGGATAACTTTTTTGAGTTTCTTTTAGTCAATGGAATGGATTTTTTCAAAGCCGTTCGTGCAGTTATTCCTGCAGCTTGGCAAAACGCTCCGCATATGGATCCTGAACTCCGTGCATTTTATGAATTTCACTCTACTGTTTTTGAAGCATGGGACGGTCCTGCGGCATTTTCCGTAACAGACGGAAGATATGTCGGTTGTGTGTTAGATAGAAACGGTCTTCGCCCGTCAAAATATATAATAACAAAAGATGACACTCTTCTAATCGCCAGCGAATACGGTGTTGTCGATATCGCTGAAGAGGATATCAAAGAAAGAGGTCGTTTGCAGTCAGGCGAGATGCTGGGACTAGATCTTAAATTCGGTAAAATATTAAAAAATAGTGAAATAAACGACTATTTAAAAAGTTCAAATCCATATATGAAGTGGCTTAACGAACATATGATTTACCTGCAAGAGCATGTAGTAGATCAATACATGTCGACCTCCGAGTATGACAAAGAAGAGCTGATTGCGAGACAGAGATATTTTAATATTACGCATGAAGTCATAGAACAGGTAATCGAACCTATGATTTTAGAGGGTAAAGAGGCTGTCGGCTCTATGGGTGATGATACTCCGCTTGCCGCATTTTCAAATAAACAAAGAGCCTTTACCGACTTCTTTAAGCAAAAATTTGCTCAAGTAACAAACCCTCCGATTGACCCGATTAGAGAAAAAGTGGTAATGAGCTTAAATACAGGCTTTGGAGAAGTTCATAATATTTTAGATGAAGTTCCTTTCCATGCACACCGTTTAAAGTCTATCTCACCGATTATTACAAGTGAAAAATTAAGTATTTTAAAATCATTCGGAGATAAAAAATCACCGAGTTATCAAGCTTTTTATCAAAGCAAAACATTCTCTACCGCTTATGAAAAAGATTTGAAAAAGGCTTTGGATTCTTTGGTTGAATGTGTTGTTGATTCTGTAAAAAATGAGGGAACTAGAATTGTAATTTTAGATGATTACGAATTTAGTAAAAGTAATAAAATTATTCCTATGGCAATGGCAATCGGTCGTTTAAACATTGCTCTACTAAAGGCAAAAGTTCGTCATCTTGTTTCTATGATTGCAGTGAGCGGTGAAGTATATGATCCTCATTGTGCGGCGGTGCTTATAGGGTATGGTGCAAATGCAATACATCCTAAACTTTTAGCAGAGACGGTTATTGAACATACAAAGCGTTCCAATGCAATTACGCTAGATTGCCATACGGCTTTAAAAGCGGTTCACGGTGCCCTAAATGCGGGAATTTTAAAAATAATGTCTAAAATGGGAATTTCAACTATTGCCTCTTATAGAAATGCCGGCTTATTTGATGTTATGGGGCTTAGCCGCGAAATAGTAGAAGAGTGTTTCGAGATGTCAAATTCTGCGCTGGGCGGACTTACTTATAGCGATATCGACGATAGACTTGCAAAGTATCATTCAGAGGCGTTTAACAGCGACGGATTTAATAAGATTTTCCCGCTTAACATCGGCGGATACTATAAGTTCTATACAAATCAAGAGCATCACGATTTCGGTCCTGCCGTTATTCAAGCTATCCATGCGATGGCACAGAGCGGATCTAAGAAAGATTATGACAGCTTAAGAGATCTGGTAAATAAAAGAGGATTGAAATTTATCCGCGATTTCTTTGATATAAAATCTGATAGAAAGCCGATAGATATTTCAGAAGTTGAGCCTAAAGAAACAATATTTAAGAGATTTGCATCTGCTGCTATGAGTCTTGGTTCTATAAGCCCTGAAGCGCATGAGACGATAGCAATTGCCATGAATCAGATAGGTGCTCAGTCAAACTCCGGAGAGGGTGGAGAGGACAGCGAGAGATTTGGAACAAATAGAAATTCAAAAATCAAGCAAGTCGCAAGCGGAAGATTCGGAGTAACTCCGGCTTATCTTAGAAGTGCCGAAGAGATTCAGATAAAAGTAGCTCAAGGGGCAAAACCGGGTGAGGGCGGACAGCTTCCGGGGCATAAAGTATCTCCTCTTATCGGAAAGCTTCGTTATACGGTTCCGGGTGTTACGCTTATTTCGCCTCCTCCTCATCACGATATTTACTCGATTGAAGATTTGGCACAGTTGATTTTTGATGTAAAACAGGTAAATCCAAAAGCAAGAGTTGCGGTTAAACTGGTTTCTACAATCGGTGTAGGAACAATTGCAGCCGGTGTTGCAAAAGCGTATGCCGACAAGATTATCATCTCAGGCGGTGACGGCGGAACTGGTGCTGCGCCGCTAACTTCTATCAAGTTTGCAGGAAATCCTTGGGAACTAGGGCTCAGCGAAGCGCATAAC
>CAYHRD010000056.1:0-11002 GCA_964358925.1 uncultured Sulfurimonas sp. | reverse complement strand
GTGGCAATGAAATTGTCATTATGCCAAATTTTCGCTCTTAGATTTGTTCCGCCGGCATCTATTGCAAGATTCAAGATAGCAGCTTTTTGTAAAGTTCAAAGTAAGCGGCAGCGCTCTTTTCAAAAGAGAAATCACACTTCATATTAAAAGATATAAATTCATTAAATCTTTTTTCGTCCTTTTTAAGTTTTAACGCTCTTTTTATAGCTAAAAGAAGTGCTTTTTTAGTCGGCTGCAAAAAGATGACACCTCTTGCGCATTTTATCTTTTTCTCATGTACGCTGTCTTTTAGACCGCCCACGCTATGCACGATTGGGATAGTTCCGTATCTTGCGGCTATCATCTGATTTAGCCCGCAAGGCTCAAAGAGCGATGGCATAAGCAAAAAGTCACCTGATGCATAGATGCGGTGGGAAAGAGCCTCGTCATAACCCGATAAAAGCTTAAAATTTTTATATTTTTGCACATAAGGCTCCAAAGTTTGCTTGTATCCGTCTTCTCCGTTTGCAAGAAGTAAAAAGTTTATATCCTCTTTTAAAAAATCATCAAGCGACTCTATGAGAATATCGAACCCTTTTTGATGCACTAGACGACTAATCATTATAAAAAGCGGTTTCTTAACATCTTTTAAACCGACCTCTTTTTGAAGCTCTTTTTTGTTTTCATACTTTTTTTGGAGTGTTTCGTAACTGTATGTGTGATAGAGAGCAGCATCGTTTTGAGGGTTAAAAACGCTCTCGTCTATACCGTTTAGGATACCCGTAAGTTTGGCTTTATATGCCTCTAAAAGCCCTTCTAAACCGCAGCCGAACTCTTTTGTCAATATCTCTTTAGCATATGTTGGACTTACTGTAGTTACTGCATCGCCGTAGATAATCCCCGCTTTTAGAAAGTTTATATTTCCGTAAAACTCCAAAGCATCCATGTGAAAATATTTATCTTCCAGCCCGACTCTGCCGAGTGAGCTTTTGTCAAAAATTCCCTGATATGCCAAGTTGTGAATAGTAAAGAGTGTTTTTATATTTAGTTTTGCTCTTTTTACAAAAAGCGGTATGAGTGCCGTGTGCCAATCATTTGCATGAATAATATCTGCTTTAAGGATTGCGGCTAACTCTACCGCCGCAGCACAAAAGATACCGAATCGGATATCGTTGTTTGTATATTCGCCTCTCTCATCACCGTACATAAATTTTGTAGAGCTTAAAATCGAAGAGTTTATAAAGTATGTTTTTACACTCTCGGTCGTTGCTTCGTATATATCTATTTTATACTCTATGCCGCCTAAAGTAACGCTAAACTTTATACTTGATTTTTGATAAGATTTTTTATCCATAAAAGCATAAAGAGGCATAACGCTAAATATCTCAACATGTTTGATTAGAGCTTGTGCAAGGGAGTGTCCGACATCAGCCAGTCCTCCGCTTTTTGCATATCCGTAAATCTCGCTTGCACAAAAAAGCACTCTCATTTTTTATCCCTTGAGTTAAGCAATGCCGCACACTCTTCCGGTGCTACCGGATTTATCGTCATATTTGTAGATATCTCAAACCCGCCTAAATGATAGATTCTAGGGATTATGCGGATACTAAAACGATAGTTTTTATAAAGATACGGCATATAACTCTCATTTTCAAAGTTTGTGTTTATCGGCGGAAGAGAAAAGTAGATATTGTAGTCAAAATCGCCGAGTTGAGCGCTTAACTTCTCAAACACGCTTTTTATACATTGGCTAAGTGAGACTATGTCGTCCCGTGAACATTTCTCAAGGCTTACGATGTTTTTTTTAGGCGCAATCATAACTTCAAACGGATAGCCGCTGGCATAAGGACAAAAAGCGGCAAAGTTTCCTTCGTTATGGATGACTCTTTCTTGGGCTTCTATCTCATTATAAACTATATCTTCAATTTTTCCTCTGCCGTGACGATGGTAATATCGCATATTTTGTTCTAAAAAATTTTGTTCACTCTGCGGGGTTATGGGAAGAGCTAGTATCTGCGTATGCGGATGATCTTGTGTAGCTCCGGCATTTGCCCCGCTGTTTTTAAAAATGCTAAGATGAATAAGTCTTTTGTCTTTTTTAAGATCATCGATGCGTATAATCATACTTCTTAGCCAATTTTCAATAGCAGATACTTCAAGATTTTCCATCCTGCAATTATGACATGGAGAATCAATTAAAATCTCATGCGCACCGACTCCCGGAATATACTCAAAAAGCCCGCTTCTTAGAGAGATATCTTCAAGTTCTACTTGTACGGCTTTGTATAGGTTTGGAATTACTCTAGTTTTCCAACCGCTGCTATTTGGCTCATTATTTCTTATAGCATAAAGCTCTTTTGGTGTAAAAGACTCGTTTCCCTCACAAAACGAACATTTTGTCTTGGAGCCTTTTTGTTTTTGACATTTGGTATGCAAATCCGGTCTATGAAGCCTTTCCGGAGCGATTAATACATATTCGTTGTGAATACGATCCCTTCTTATCTCAGACATCGCAAACCTCCAGTGATATGTTTAAATCCAGCGAACTCAAAAACGGTGTAGAAAAAAGCAGTGATATCTGTTGCGCAGTCAGTTCAAAGCCGCTCTCATTTTGTGAAAGCGTATTTAAGATATAAGCGTACACGGTGCATTTTTTATTCAAAGAGATTTTTAGAGATTTTTGCGTGTAATCATCTTCTAAAACTATACTCTCTATATCCGCTAAAACGACTCCGCTGCCTATGGCTTGAGAGTTTATAAGCACTTTATGAGGGTGTGCAAAGTGAAAATTAAACTCCATGCCGTAGTTAAGTTTATGAGTAAAATCACTCACCGTACTTAAATCTAGCGATAAGCTACTCTTGCCGAATCCATACTTTTTAGTAATAGAGGTATCATATTTTTTATCCAAATATACTCCGCCCTCTCTTCTAAATGCCATCTTCCCTTCATCAAACTCAAAAGGTTGGTTTGCAAAATCGCCGACTTCTTTAAAGTTTGCTTTTCTGAAACTCTCAAAGGAGAACTCATCGCTGCAGATATGGTCTATAAATGAGTATTTCGGATGCCAATCATAAATAAGTTCATCCTTGAAATTTTCATTAATGGCAACCTCATCATTATGTATAGTGGCTATCTCATCTTCGCCGTTACTCTCTTTATGGATTTTTGGCGTTGGATGTAAAATCTTCTCATGATAGGCTTCATGGCGGCGCATCAGCGTATTTTGCCAGTTAAAGAGCTTTTCTAATGAACCAAATTCTATAAGTTGCGCGCCGTATTTTGATGAAAAAATAAGGCTTAAACTCTTGGTTAAAACCTTTAGCTCCTCATACCCGTCTTTGTCTATATCAAAAAATGAAAAAGCAGGCTTCTCTTTTGCAAGCGATGCTTCTATCTCCAAAAGGTACCTATATGCGTTATCTCGCAGATTTGGAAGATACAATCCTCCAAAAACGCCGTGCCATAAAACATCATTGGTTTGGAGTTTGTAAAGACTCTCAAGAGTATCTTTTTTAAGCCTCTCTTGATGCAAAGAGTGATGCATCATTCTTTTGTGGATATGGTTACTCTCACGGTATTTGATAAAAAAATTTTTCCAGATACCGCCTTTGATGAGTGCTACACCCTCTTTTTTAAAGTACTCATCCCCCACGCTCTTTTTTAAAGACTCTAACGCTAGATTTTGATGACTTTTTAAGCTCCACTCTCCCATCTCAAAGTATGATGTGTTGTTTAGATATGCCAAACCTTTTGAACGGCTGGTATGAAGATACTCTTTGTAGTGCATAGCAGTAATTCTCTCATCTGCCAAAACTGCCTCGACAAATCTCTCAAGCCACTTTTTCTCATAAACCCACTCATGCGTTTTTGGCCAAAGTCCAAATTTCTCCATATCGTCAAATATGATAGCGGCACTATTATCACTCTTTGCGCAATTTAAAATCGCCTCTATTGAGCGCTCAACACTAAAAAACGGAAGTGCGTATCTAAGGGATGCAGAGATGGGAAACAGAGCTATTTTCTCTCCGCCCTCCTCGCTCTCATAGTATCCATCCATCGCGCTGTTATCAAAACCGCTGCTTAAGAAGTGATAATCATCTACCACTACATATTCTAAGCCGCATGCCGCTAAATCAGGTACGATTGAGCTTTCCCAAACTCTCTCTGTAAGCCAAGCTCCTCTCGGAGCTGATTTTAGATTTTTCTTAAGATATGCGCTAAGTTTATCTATCTGAGCTCTTCTGTCTTTTGAGCTGATGGCACTTAGTACCGGTTCATAGTATCCTGCACCCACCCACTCTATAGAGCCTTTTTTCGTTAGATACTCCATATCTTGAAATATTTTTGGATGTTTTGTTTTTATTTCATTTAAGAGCCATCCGCTTGCATGCACTGCAAATTTAAAATCGCTATATTTTCGCATAGTCGCAAAAAAAGGAGCATAACACAACTCTATTGCCTCATCTACGGCATCGCCGAAATTATCGACAGGCTGATGCATATGTACGCCAAAGAGTAATTTTACTTTTTTCATCTTTTCTCCTTGAAAATAGTCATAAGAACTACTCCCCCAAAATATTGACTATCAAATTTATCACGGTATCTTTTTGTTTCGGGTCGCTTTTAGCAGTCATGAGTGAGAGTGCTACAAGGGCATTATCATTTATCTTTAGTTCGCCGCTATTTTTATAGAGCATATTGTTTTTTGATAAGAATAAAATAAACATAAAAGCACCGATTCGCTTGTTGCCATCATTAAACGGATGCCCTTTTATGATGTAGTAAAGCAGATTTGCCGCTTTTTCTTCTATGCTTGGTAGCAAATCCATCCCGCTGAAAGTTTGATAGATATTTCGCACGATTCCGCTAAACTCACCCGCTTTTTCTCTGCCAAATAGCTCTGTAGCTTCGCCTTTTTTGATAAGTTCGCCTTTGAGCTGTGCAATAGCCTCTTTTGCTTCATCAAAATCAAGGATAAACTTCGCCTCTTTTAGTTCTACTTCTACCTTGAGCGAATCTTCATCATACCCTTGCAAAAGTGTCCAAGTACGAGAATAGTTCAGAATAACATCCAGTAAACCCTTTGCTTCGCTTAGTTCAAGCTCACTCTGGGAGATGGTATCTTTAAGTAACGCTATAGTTTGGTTTAGCTCTTCAAGACCAGTTTGAGCAACTCTTTTTTGGTTTATCGCATAACCGTTTATGATATACTCTTTTAAAATCTTGGTTGCCCAAACCCTAAAGCTTGTAGCTCTTTTTGAGTTTACTCTATAACCTAAAGAGACAATCATGTCTAGATTGTAAAAATCAACTTGATAAACTTTACCATCACCGGCAGTTGTTGCATTTTTTGCAACAACTGAATTTTTATCCAGTTCACCTTCTTTAAAAATATTTTTGATGTGTCTTGAAATAACGGATTTATCCCTATCAAAAAGCACTTCTAATTGCTTTTGACTCAGCCATACCGTTTCATTTTCAAGCGACACATAAAGTTTTATCTCACCGTTGTCATCTTTATAGATAATTATCTGGTTATTTAGTTCATTTGTCATTTTAACCTCTTTATATCTTCTTATATTTGAATTATTCGTTAATTACGAACAGCTGAAATCCATTCCTATATAAACCATCTATCGCTAAAATCACTATCCATATCTATCTCAAGCACTCCAAAACCCGGTAGTGTCTGTATAACGGCACCGCCGCTTGAGAGTTCAAAACGAAAATCCAGCTTTTGTTTCTCTATAGAGCTTTTATCTATCCTAATCTCAATCCTATCTTCATACGCAACTTCATAAACAACATTAGTGTTGCTGCCAAAGTAGTGCTTTTTATCGCAGATATTTATCTCTTCGTTAAAGCCGATTGGATCTATGATAATACGGAGAGTATTGCATCTCTTCATTATCTGCTCATCTGCGTCAAAAGCAAAGTAGATACTTTCATCATCCTGTCCATAAAATATCTTCTCAACGGGACTCTTTGGCATATCCATAGTTGATGAGGTTCTGTTTTCATATACTACGCCGCTGCCTATCCACTCAAAAAATGAGCCGTGCTTTCCATTTATTTTTGGAGAGATATATGATTGCGGTTTTAGTAAAAAATCAACTGAACTTCTGTTTTGTATAATCGGCTCAAAGAGGTCCAATGGCGGAGCTATCTTCATAAGGTTATATATAGAGATAAGATGAGATCTAAAAAGTGTGTCAAATTCTAGACCAAACTCTGTGAAGTGATCATCCCCATACCACCAAAACCAATCAGAACACTCGGAAGCTAAAAAATGTTCCGTAATCTTGGCTTTCGTATCATCATCAAGTGAATCTTTGTGATGCTCATAATCTCTTTTGGTTATAAATATCAGTTCCCAGCCGCGACTTTTCTCTTTATGCCCTACCCAAGTATTGAACTCACCGTGTATCCAGCTTCCTGCAGAGAGTTTGCTTAATTTTTTTCTAGGAAGTCTATAAACATCTTGCATATGGAGAGTTTTTAGCCAAGAGGCAGCACTTAGGTTTTTGTAAAGTTCGTCAAAAAAGTCAAAAGCATTGTTGTCATAAAACTCCCAAGCATTCTCACCGTCAAGGATTATAAAAACAGTAGCGTCCTCGTTTTGGTCATTTATCATCCATAAATGAGATACAAAATCTTTGGCAGCTCTTTGTGGTTCCCAAAATTTATATGTAAAACCTATAAGATCGCTTAAGTGATGGTCTCTAAAACCGATACACATATCATGATATTCATACGGAGCGTAAAGAGCCGCTCTATCTCTTGAATTTATTGAGCGAAAAAGTATCTCTTCATCAGTCGCTATCCATTTAACTCCACACTCACTAAGCAGGGCTACGCTATTTGCGTCAACTGCACCCTCGGCAGGCCAAAAACCATCAGGAAAAAATCCAAAAGTATTCATAAATAGCTCTTTAGCCCTTAGAATCTGTAAAAGAGCATCTTCTTTTAGACTTAAATGGTATTTAGGGATATTTGTACCCTCGTTTGCGATTTTTGCGCTATTCATATCAAGTAGAAGCGGCAGAATCGGGTGATTTAGAGGAGTTGTTGATATAGATATAACATCCGCGTTTTTTAACTCAGCATAATAATCAAAAATCCCTTTTACAAAGTGAGTTAGCTCACGGAGCAAAGAGAGTTTATCCTCGTAGACAAAACCGTTTTTCCTTTGTAACATCTCTTTTACGACTGCATTGTTTGTTCTAAGGTAAACACCGCACCATGAGAGTAAAAACAAAATCTGTAGATCTAAAAACTCTTGATTAGTGTAGCTGTCTTTTTTATATAGCGCATCATATGAGGCTATTTTAGATACCATTGTTTCATAAGGGGTGCTTTTACAGATTTTTATCATCCAGCGATACTCAGTTGCGTTTAAAGAGCTTATATCTCTTAGCCAAAGATTTAAAAATTTATCACTATTTTGCGGGTTTTCATAGTAGAGTTCTAGTTGTCGTATAAGAGGCGGAGTTATGTTAAAAGTAGCCTTAAGTCCGCTGTGTCTCGTTAACATCCACGGCATATCGTAGTAGTCTTTTATAGCATGCAAAAACACCCACGGCATCTGCATAACGCCAAATTCATCTCGATAATCGGGTTGGTGCATATGCCATATAAAACTTAGATTCACGCTACATCTTTTGCATAGTTTTGAATTTTTTGCGTATAACTCTCAAGTAAAGCCACTCCGCTCTCCTCGTTGCTTGCTTGTATGTAGAGATTTAGGTGTTCATTGTATTGATCAGGAATCATCAAAATCCAATCCGTCTCATTTTCCCAAATCTTTACGCCGTCTTGGTTAGATGATTTTTTGCCTTTTGCATCTTTTAGGAATTTTCTCATTATTTTGCCTTTTAGCGCCTGTGTACAATCAATTTTCTCTTGCGCATAATAAAAACTCTCAATCATTTTTGATATCTCTGAGAGTTTTAAGTGGCTGCAGCTAAGCATCTCCATAATCTTTAAACTGGCATACATAGCATCTCTTGAAACGCCAAACTCGGTAAAAGCAAAGTTACCGTCAACCGTTGCTACTAAAAAGTACTCCCTCATTTGTGCGGCTTTAAAATTGGCATACTTTCCTCTTTGAATGTCAAGATTCTCAAAACGGATAATATCCGGCGCCCAAGTAGGTAAAAAGACTCTTTTTTTCTCATCCTTTGAGTACATATTAAGCAGATGTAAAACTACCAATAGCCCTTTTACCATATCTAAAACTTCGCCCTCATCGGTTACAAAACATATACTTTGCGCATTAGGGTAGATCATTAACCCCATATTGTAGTTCAGGCTTGATACGATTCTTGATATATTCTCATCAGCGCGTTTTTTCAGAGCAATGAAATTTGATAGTTTATGTTCATCATAATAAGCATTTAGTACGATATTTTCGACACCGATATCATTTAAAATATTTGGAAATATATCTCCGGTTGAGCCGTGCATCAAATCAACCGCAACTTTAAATGTACCGCACTTTATTATGTTTTGATTTATTTTACTTTCTATCGTAGATTTGTAGCTATGACACTCTTTAAAGTGCATAGTCTCTTTAATCTCTCCGATTTGTGAAAAATCAACCCTTCGAAATTTTTCCGTAAAAAATGCTTTTTCAATGTTTTTTGCACTGCTTGAGTCGATGCGGATAGATTCTTCGTTAAAAAGAGTAATCTCAGAGTTTGCAGGATTGAAGATATCCTGTTTAAAGTGTGCGCCGCCGGCTAATTTAGGATTGTTTGCGAGAGTATATCGCAGAATGGAGACAGGCGTGCTTTTTAAATCCAAAACATCGATTCCTGCAGATAAAAGACCTCCTAAAAATGCTCTCTTTAACATTCTTGAGCTTTTGTTATAATCCCTTCCTACTACTACTTTTACTCCTATCGGGAGTTGCGTCGCAAAAGCTTCAGCTAATTTTGTAGCCATTTCGCATGAGAGTTCAACATTGCTCTTGCCTAAGACCGTTCCATTTTCAAAGATGGAGTTTTTATATCTGCTTCCCCAGACAAGATTATGGCTAACGATTGAAGCCGCTTCTATCTTTTTGTCGGGCCAGATAGTTACATCCTGTTCAAAAGAGGCAAGTTCCCCTACTTCACAACCCTCGGCAAGGATAAGTCCTGCTTTTGCGGTTACATTTTTATCAATTATATTGTTGCTGCATATAACGGCATTGTCAAGTTTTACACTGCTTTTTATTTTTACATTTTCCCAGATTACGCTATTTGAGATACAGCAGTTGCTGCCTATGGTTACATCGTTCCCTATTACGACATTGTTTAGTTTAACACCCTCTTTTATCTTTACATTTTTTCCAAGGACTACGGTTCCCAAAATTTTAATAGCAGAGTTAAGGTTATACTCTTCATCGCTGTACAAAATACCGTCGGTATAATTTTTTATTATACCGTCAATCTTAAAATCTACTCTTGAGTTTAAAATATCATCATATACTTCGCGGTAACTCTCCGGATTTCCTACATCCCTCCAGTATCCCTCCAAGTTATATCCCATCAAATCAACGCCTCTGCTCATAAGCAAGGGAAAGAGATTTTTAGCAAAATCAAAATTCTCTCCCTTTGGAATATAATTTAATATTTCAGGCTCTATTATATAGATACCAGTGTTGATAGTGTCGCTAAAAACCTCTCCCCAGCTCGGTTTTTCTAAAAATTTCTCTATAACATTATCTTCATTGGCTATCACTACGCCGAATTGAAGCGGATTTTCTACAGATGTCAGACCGATAGAGAGTTTTGCACCTTTTTGCTTATGAAACTCAAATATTTTCTCAAAATCAAAATCCGTAACCAAATCACCGCTTATAACTATAAAATTTTCATCTCCGATATACTCGGCGGCAAGTTTAACGGCTCCTGCAGTTCCGTAATCGTCATCAGGAACTACATAAGTTATTTTTATGCCCAAATCGCTGCCGTCTCCGAAATAATTTTGAATAATCTCAGGTTTAAAATAGAGTAAAACTATAAATTCTGAGATACCCAAATCTCTTAACATCATCATAGTATGTTGCATCATCGGTCTGTTTACTATCGGTAACATGGGTTTTGGTCTTGAATGTGTCAAAGGTTGGATTCTTGTTCCGAATCCGCCCGCCATAACTACAGCTTTCATTACTACCTCTTATAGAAATTTTTCTAATTGCGCGTTGATTCTAGTATTATATTGTTAAATTAATGTTAAAAGTACCTTTAAAAATTCATTTTTCTTGTCATTGCGAGGCTTTAGCCGTGGCAATCTATTTTTTAAAGGTGCATTTAATCAAGTAAATTTAGGGCATCAAGATAGTGCTTCGGCAGTTGATATTTATTTGAGACAACATCTTCTATCTCCATCAAACCGAATTCGCCTTTTTTGTAAACAGCAATTTTATTTGAATTGTTATTGACAAGCAGGTGATCCACCGCGATAATCGTAAAATCAAACGCCATAAGTCTATCATATACGGTCGGGTTTCCGCCTCTTTGGATATGACCGAGTATGCTTACTCTTGTCTCCATACCTATATCATCTTGAAGCCAATTAAAAACTTCAGTTGTTTTTTTGCTACCCTCGGCAACGATGGCTAAGATGTAGTTTCTGCCGTTTTGCATTTCATCTTTCAATCTTTTGGTGAGTTCTTTTGGCTCAAAGGCAACTTCAGGCACAACGCAAACTTCCGCACCGCTTATCATAGAAGATACGATAGCCAGATACCCGCAATCCCTGCCCATTACTTCAACCAAAAAAGCACGGCTAAATGAGGATGCCGTATCTCGAATCTTATCAAGTGCATCTCGTATAACATTAAGAGCGGTATCTACGCCTAAACAGTAATCTGTTCCGTAAATATCATTATCTATCGTAGAGGGAATTCCGACAAAATTAAGTTCAAACTCGGAGCTAAATATTTGCATCGCTCTAAAAGAGCCGTCACCTCCAAGCACGACAAGCTTTGTTATGCCGAACTCTTTGAGATTGTAGTATGCCTGCATCCTGT
>CAYHRD010000055.1:0-11179 GCA_964358925.1 uncultured Sulfurimonas sp. | reverse complement strand
GGATATTTAGCTCATCTATGATTTTAAACTGCTCCAGAGCAAAAGTGATGGCACGGTTTGAGGGGCTTGCTCTGTGAAAGAGATCTCCTGTATGGATGATGAAGTCGGGCTGAATAACCTTTATATGAGCGATTACCTGAGAAAAAGCATCATAAAAGTCTGCTTCTCTTTGGTTGATGTTCTCTTCATTTAAAATATCAAGGTCGTTAAATCCTAGATGAGTGTCACTAAAGTGTATTATTTTCAAGCAAAACCCCCGATAGTTTTAATTATTCTAGCAAAAAAACTAATATTTAACAAAAAAATCAGTATTTAATTTTGGATAGACAAAGCCTGTCGTTTGGTGTGAGTTTTACTTTGTGATGTTTTTGTTATTTGGTTTATAAGATGTTACTTTTT
The DNA here is from genome assembly GCA_964358925.1 of uncultured Sulfurimonas sp. Classification (GTDB taxonomy): domain Bacteria; phylum Campylobacterota; class Campylobacteria; order Campylobacterales; family Sulfurimonadaceae; genus Sulfurimonas. Next base: position 10,780 of record CAYHRD010000055.1, on the reverse strand, counting down.
TAAGATACCATTATAAGTGAAACCAATAACTTAGACAATATGGAATGAAGCAACTCAATCATAAGTAATTAAGGATATTGTCATGACGATAGACGAACTTAAGAGATACAACGGTCAAAACGGTGCAAGAGCTTATGTTGCCTACAAGAGTGTGGTCTATGATGTCACTAACAGTCCTCTTTGGAAAAACGGCGACCATATGGGAGAGCATGCTGCAGGGGTTGATTTAACTTCTGTCTTGTCCTATGCTCCGCATGGTGATGAAGTTTTTAAAGAGTTTGCCGTTGTAGGCAAGCTAGAAAACAGCGAGCAGATTGGCGCTGTTGCGCAAACTCCAAAAATGCAAGAACAGCAAAGCGATTCTCATGAACTATTTAAATCAAAACTAAAAACTTGGTATAAAATATACCATCCCCATCCGGTAGCAGTCCATTTTCCAATCGCTTTACACCTTTTTGCTGCAGGTATGGATCTCTTATTTTTAATAACGCCAAACGAGGCTTACGATGCAGGAGTGTTTTACTCCTTCTTTATTGCAACGGTAATGGGACTTGTAGCGATGGTGCCGGGAATTTTAAGCTGGTGGATAAATTACAACTTCTCAATGCAAAGAGTATTTGTCGTAAAGTTGATTGTCGCATCTATCACGCTTCTTTTAGGAGTGGTTGCAATCTATATCTACTATGAAAATCCACATGTCGCTTACGAACATTCATTTCAAGGGATACTCTACCATGATATTGTTCTTGTAACGGGTCTTAATGTAATCATTCTTGGGTATTACGGCGGAAAAATAACTTGGGGTTACGGTAGATATCAGACTCTCACTGAGGATAGCAAAAAAGTTCTCAACATAACCAAACATGAAAGCGTAGTGCCATATGACGACGCCTCTCAAAGTATCTCCATACTTATCGGCGGTGCGGCTGGAACCGGCATTGCTACGCTTGAGAAGATACTTAGTGGTGCATTTAAAAAGAATGGATTTTATATCTTTTCAACAAAAGAGTATATGTCGCGTGTGCGAGGCGGCAGCAACACAACTCTCATCCGAATTTCAGATTCTCCGGTAGAAGCCCCGTGCTGGAAAGTTGATATCTCCATCGCTCTGGATTCACCTGCGTTGGAGCATATGCAAGAGAGATGGCATGAAAACACTATAGTTTTTGCGGATGAGGCATTTTCTGAGAAAAAAGCCAATATGATTTTGGTGGCAATGAAAGAGAATGCAAAAAAATTCGGTAACGTAAAATATGCAAATACCTACATAGCAGGCATGCTTTTTGGAGTGTTGAGGATTGAGAAAAGCTCATTATTACAAAATATCGCAGAACATTTTAAAAATGATGATGTAAATAGAGATGTGGCTGAATCTGGCTATGAAGAGGGAGTGAAACTAGAAAATCCAACTCTGCCGAAGTTGCCAAAATCTGATTTGGAAGGTGTAAAAAAACTTCACCTAATGGATGGAACTACGGCATGCGGATTTGGCTTTTTAGCAGGCGGGTGCAACATGGTTACAGCTTACCCGATGTCGCCATCGACGGGAGTTCTCAATTTTATGGCGGAAATGTCCAAACATTTGAGTATTGCGGTTGAACAGAGTGAAGATGAGATTGCTTCTCTTAATATGGTGCTTGGAGGATGGTATAGCGGTGCTCGTGCCATGACTACGACATCGGGCGGAGGTTTTGCTCTGATGGGCGAGGCGCTTAGTCTAAGCGGTATGACGGAGACTCCTGCAGTTATCTACCTTGCCCAGCGGCCCGGCCCGGCAACAGGACTGCCGACTCGAAGTGAGCAGGGTGATTTAAACATGGCACTCTACTCGGGACACGGTTCGTTTCCTCGCATTGTTTTAGCACCGGGAAGTTTAAGAGAGTGTATAGACTATGGCTATCTTGCTTTTGAGATGGCGGATAAATATCAAACTCCGGTAATCCTTTTAAGCGACCAATACTTGGCAGATTCTGTATCCATGATAGAAAAAGTGGTGTTTTTCTCATATGAACAGCGAAGCTACATCGTGCAAAGCACTGAAGATTATGTGCGTTATGAAGATACAAAAAACGGTATAAGTCCTAGAACTGTTCCAGGTTTTGGAGAAGGCTTGATTTGTGCAGTCGGAGATGAGCATGACGAACGAGGGCAGATTACGGAAGATTATAAAATGCGTGAAAAGATGGTCGCTAAACGCGCACGCAAAAATGATGAACTAACCGCAGAAGCGATTGCTCCCGAGATTTCAGGCGATGGAGATATCGCCATTATCGGCTGGGGCTCGACCCGCGGTGCTATTTGTGAGAGTCTGGAGTATCTAAACAACCCTCGCCTTTCGTATGTTCATTTTGCTTGGGTTCATCCTCTGGGCAAAGAACAATTAAAATCACTTGAGAGATTCAAATATAGAATTGTCGTAGAGAACAATGCCGACGGAGCATTTGCAAACCAGCTTAAACTCTATGATGTAAAAGTAGACGATCAAATCTTGCAGTCAAACGGTTTTGGTTTTTTTGCGGATCAGTTAAGTATTATGATTGAAAAATCTATAAAGGAGCTGTCATGAGTTCTTTGTTTGATAGAGAAAATGTGGATATCGCTTGGTGTCCAGGGTGTGGAAATTTTGGTATTTTAAAACTTATCAGAGAAGTTTTAGAAGAACTGGGAGTTGATAAAAAAACTTGTGTAATCGTCTCAGGAATAGGGCAAGCCGCAAAAACTCCGTACTATATTGATGTCAATATGTTTGGAGTTCTGCACGGCAGAGCATTGCCTGTTGCGACCGCTGTAAAACTTGGAAATCCAAATCTGTGCGTTGTGGCGGAAGGCGGAGACGGCGATATGTATGGAGAGGGCGGAAACCACTTTATACATACCATCAGACGCAATGTCGACATCGTGCATATCGTCCATAACAACATGGTTTACGGGCTTACAAAAGGGCAGGCATCACCTACGAGCCAAAAGGGTTTCGTAACAAAAGTCCAAGTTGGCGGTGTCGTCAATGAGCCTTTTAACCCTCTTGCGGTAGCTCTTTCTTTAAAAGCGGGGTTTGTCTCACGTGTAAACATAGGCGATGCCGCACATGCAAAAGAGGTTTTAAAAGCTGCATTTAGACATCATGGCTACGCGCTTGTTGATATTTTACAGCCATGCCCGACTTTTAACAATACAAACACCTATCATTGGTTTAAAGAAAATAGTTATGTTTTGGATGATATGTATGAGAGTTCCGACTTTCATGGAGCGCTTCAAAAAGCTTTTGAATTTTCACCGATGCCTCTAGGCATTATTTATCAAGATAAGAGCAGTCGAGATATTTTTGAGAGAAGTATAAGAGGCGAAGATGCAAAACCGCTTCATAAAACTACACATGATGTCTCTAAAATACAGGATTTGTTTAATAGTTATTAGGGCTTGCTCTGTGAAAGAGATCTTCAGTTTACCTTTATTTGAGCGATCGCATCAGAAAAAACATCGTTAACAAAAAAAGTCTATGATATCTATTTTCAATATCAGAATACTTTAAATGGAGATGTTAAAAGAGAGTGTCGATTACGGCGTGCTTGGAGTTCTCTTTTTTGGCAGCCTCCCAAAGAGTTTTAAATATTCTATCAAAAAAAGTTTTTATATGCAGTAACACTCTATTAATTGTTACTAGAATAAACAGCTTTTGTTAAAATTTCAAATATAGTTGTATTTCTTCAACTAATAAAAAGAAATGTACTAGAATGATAGTGATAAACAAAATTAAGGTAGATGTAGATGACAAAGACACTTTTAAAAAATATTGATGCAATTCCACCGCTTCCGGAATCTGTGCAGGATGTTGAAAAAATATATAGAGATGAAAATGGCACATTTGAAGATATGCAAAAGGCCATAGAAAAAGATCCTATCTTAACTGCGGATATACTTCGTATAGCAAATTCGCCTATGTACGGGATATCCAGAACCGTAAATAGTGTAAAGCAAGCCGTTTCTTTACTTGGCAAAGATGCTATTAGAGCGTTTGTTTTAAATAGTGCAGTTAATGCCAGTTTTAAGATAGATTTATCGCCGTACGGTATGACAAAAGAGCAGTTTGCCTATGCTTGTGAAAGACAATTGGCTCTTACCATAAATTGGTTTGTCCGTCGCCAGCCAAAACAGTTGGCAGTACTCGCTCCGGCCGCATTTTTGGTTGATTTGGGGCGTGTAATTATCAGTAAAACGCTTATAGAAGATGGCAAAGCAGGCGTTATAAAAGAGGCACTGGATAAAGCCGAAGATATCTCTAAAGCAGAAAAAAGTGCTTGCGGGGCGCAAACAACGGATGTAACGGCGACACTTTTCAACAACTGGCAACTTGATCCTGAAATCATACATGTAATTCGTTATAGTGATGATCCAGAGGGAACCATAGATGAAGATAGAGAGATGGCGGCACAGCTAAAAGCTGTCAGAGAAACCGTACTTCCAAACGGCGAGATAACAGAAGAATCCATAGCTGCTGCAAAAGCAACTATCGAAGAATTCGGGCTTGATATGGAGAGTTACGAAAAAGCACTGGATATAGTTTTAAACTCTTAAACTATATCAAGGTACCTCTCTTTAGAGGTATCTTTATTTTTTAAAAAATTTATAGTAGAAGTCTTTTATTACTCGTAATTTAGCACTGCTAACGGCAAGTTCTCCACTTAGAATTTTTCCGCTTCTAACTGTTGTTCCAGCCGCAACCATAACATCGTCTTCTAGTGTTACGGGTGCAATTAATTGAGAGTCACTTCCAATAAAAACATTTTTGCCGATGGTAGTTTTATACTTATTTATTCCGTCATAGTTGCATGTTATTACGCCCGCACCGATATTAGTACCCTTATCAACCGTGGCATCGCCGATATAGCTTAAATGACCGGCTTTTACCCCTTTTAAGGATGATTTTTTAATCTCGACGAAATTTCCTATGTGCGTGTCTTCTATGTTTGAAGCAGGGCGGAGATGTGCCAGAGGTCCGACATCGGAGTTTTTCACAACGCTATCTTCTATAACGCTGTGCGCTTTGATGTGAGAGTTGATTATTTTAGACTCTCCCGTTATGCGACATCCGTTTTCGACTATGCACTCTCCCTCAAAAACCACGCTCTCTTCGATGTAAATAGTGGACGGAAGCTGCATTATTACGCCGCTGTTCATCCAATTTGCCTTAATTCTGTTTTGCATAATCTCTTCTGCAACTGCTAAATCAAGTTTAGAATTTATCCCCTTAAAATGCTCCTCATCAACCAAAAGCGGAGTGATGTTTAAACCGTCTGCTCTTGCCATAGATATTACATCGGTCAGGTAGTACTCTTTTTGAGCATTATCATTTTTTAGCAGCGGTATATATTTATCCAATATTTTTTTTGAAAATGCGTATACACCTGCATTTACGGTTGTTACTTGCAGCTCTGAAACAAAGGCATCTTTTTGTTCGACTATCCTTTGAACTTGTCCTTCTTCTATGATAACACGACCGTATCCGTCGGGATTTTGCAGGTCAAAAACAGACATGACGACATCGGAATCGTTCTTTAAAAAACCGTAAAGCGACTGGGGAGTGATGAGCGGCATATCACCGTTTAAAACCAGTACTTTTTCATTTTTGGTGCAGACACTTTTCATAGCTCCGCCGGTTCCGGGAAAGTTTATATCATCTTGAACTACAAAGTTTATATCATCAAAATATAAGTTCATCTGCTTTATAACGCTCTCTTTTTGATGTGCGACGACAACGGTTATATCGTCGCTTATCAGGCGGGATGATTTTATGATATGGTAAAGCATCTCTTTGCCGCAAATCGTGTGTAAAACCTTTGCTTTGGCAGATTTCATACGACTGCCTTTTCCCGCAGCTAAAATTACTATGCTTATTTGATTTTTATACATACTCACTCTTTTGATTATTTGATAAAATTATACCTATTCGCTCTTATATTTGAAATAAAATGAGTAAGAATTCTTTTTTTAGATAAGAGGCTAATTTTTTTTGTGGTATTATAAGACTAATATTTGTAATAATGTATTTTAGCGGATTTGAGTAAGGCAGAAAATAAGTAATGTTTAGATTTTTTTTATTGATTTTAGGGTTGGGCATAATCCCGATTTTCGGAGCAGAAGCAGTAGCTATTCCTACTATGAATTTTGAGCTATCGGCTCCAAACTCTCCGCAGCAGCTTGTCAGTTCCTTAAATGTACTTGTCCTTTTAACGCTGCTTTTTTTGGCACCGAGCATGGTTCTTGTTATGACGACTTTTACAAGATTTGTCATAGTTTTTGGTTTTTTGCGTCAAGCACTCGGTACACAACAAGTTCCTCCTACGCAGCTTTTGGTAATGCTTGCTATGATTTTAACCTTTTTTGTTATGGAGCCGGTCGGCAAAAAAGCTTATGATGACGGGATAAAGCCTTATGTGGAGAAAAAAATAGGCTATGAAGAGGCTTTTGATAAAACTACTCTACCGTTTAAAAATTTTATGATTAGAAATACGAGAGAGAAAGATTTGGCTCTCTTTTTTAGAATCAGAAAAATGGAAAATCCTGCAAGCATTGCAGATGTGCCTCTTTCTATAGTCATTCCCGCATTTGTTATAAGCGAGCTAAAAACTGCTTTTGAGATTGGTTTCTTGCTATTTTTACCGTTTTTGGTAATCGATATGGTCGTAGCGTCTATACTTATGTCGATGGGTATGATGATGTTACCGCCTATTATGATAGCGCTCCCTTTTAAGATACTCGTATTTGTTCTTATAGACGGATGGAGTCTGCTCATCGGCAACCTGATAGCTTCGGTTAAATAGAAAATAAAGTGAACGGTATGAATTGTAAATATTTTGGCGAATGCGGTGCGTGTAAGGTTTATGAAGGCGGCTATGAGCGTCAGCTGGCTTTAAAACTTGAGTTAAATCAGGAGAGATTTCTTCCTTTTTACAGCGGCAATATATCTGCATTTGAATCACCACACACTCATTATCGCTCAAGAAGCGAGTTTAAGATTTGGCACGACGGAGAGACTCTTTATTACGCTATGAATCATATAGATAAAAAAGGCGTAGTTTTTATTGATGAATGTCCACAGGTAAGCCGCTCTATATCCGTATTGATGCCAAAACTCTTAAAAGCCATAAAAGAGAGAGATATCGGCTTTAAACTCTTCGGTGCAGATTTTTTAAGCTCAAAGAGCGGCGAGATAGCCGTTTCGCTTCTCTATCACAGAGCGTTGGACAGCGTATGGAGAGAGCTTGCCTCTGAGATTGCAGCCGAGCTTAATATATATATCATAGGACGAAGCAGAGGTCAGAAAGTCGTAATCGGGCAGGATTTCGTAACGGAGATTTTAAATGTGGATGGCGAAGAGTTTAGGTTTAACTATATAGAAAACAGTTTTACACAGCCAAACTCTAAAGTAAATGAGCAAATGATTGCATGGGCATTAAAAAATCTCTCCGGTACGGATACGGATTTGCTTGAACTCTATTGCGGTGCAGGAAATTTCACAATACCTTTTGCTAAAAAATTTAGAAAAGTTTTAGCAACCGAGATATCCAAATCATCTATCAATGCGGCAAAGTCAAATATGCTCTTAAATGATGTGCTTAACATTGAGTTCGTACGAATGGGCGTTGAAGAGTTTGTACAGGCTCTTGACGGCGTGCGAGAGTTTAATAGAATGAAAGAGATTGATTTAAAATTATATAATATCAATACTATATTCGTAGATCCGCCAAGAAGCGGGATGGATGAAGATACCTGCAAATTTGCAGCAAGGCACGAGAATATACTTTATATATCTTGCAATCCTGAAACATTGGCTAGGGATTTGGCTATTTTATGCCAAACACATATAGTACAAGATATGGCTCTTTTTGACCAGTTTCCATATACTCATCATGCAGAGATGGGCGTAAAACTAACTAGAAAAGGGCTTTAAAAATATGAAAATCATAGTTATAGTTTTAATGATATTTTCATTTTTATATTCCGATGAGATAAAAAAAAGAGATTTGGAAAGTGAAAATAAAAAACTAATCGAAAAAATTAAAGAGTTAGAAAATCAAATTATAAACAATATCTGCAAATGCAACGATGAAAATAGTTTTCCGGAGCTGATGATGAAAAAAGAGTATCAAGAAAAAACCTTGCAGATTCAAAAAGTGGATGTGTACTGAATCGGTTATAATGTCAAAAAAAAATAAAAAATTAGAAGATTATATATGAAAAAAATATTGATTATCGGCGACGGCGAAACGGCAGGACACTTTATAAACAGAGTAATGGATACATACACCAGCGAAAATGTTTACTATGTCGTTCAAACCAAGTCTGAAAAAAATAAAAATATAAATTTACCGCGATTTAAGTTTTACGAGTTTGATCCTACTAGCTTATACAGGCTGACCAATCTTCTAAAAATGGAGTTTGCTCAAGCTATTATAGCTATGGATAATCAAGGCGATGTTGAACATACGATAAAAAACATCAGGAGTATAAAAAAACAGCTTCGTATCATTGTTTTAAACAAATGGAACTTGACAAACGAAGATGCAAATGTCGTTTTAATAAATACAAACGAGATTTTATCCTCAAGACTAATCGACTATTTGCCGAATGTTCCCGTAATTGCTCAAAATGTAGGACTAGGCGAGGGCGAGATAATGGAAGTTTTAGTTCCGTTTGGAAGTTCATTTGTTTATAAACATATCGGCGTTATTGAGCAAAAAGATTGGCGCATCGTTGCGATATATAGAAATAGAAAACTTATTATGCCAAACCGCCGCAGAATGATTCAGCCAAACGATCTTTTGCTTCTAATCGGTGAACCTGCAGTGCTTAAGTCCGTTTACAAAGCAATCAAAAGAGAGTTGGGGCAGTTCCCAGAACCTTTTGGCTCAAATATTTATCTCTATCTTGATATGAATTTGTTAAACCTAAAAACGGTTGAGAAGCTTGTAAAGAGATCTATCTTTGTGCATAAAAAATTTGGACATACACTCATTATAAAAATCGTCAATCCAAGCGATATCGATGTTATTTGGAAAATAAAAGAGTATAGAGACGAAAGTGTCATAATAGATATAAATTACGACACTACCAATCAAAAAGCAAGTTTTTTTAATGACATAAAGTTTTATCATGTAGGTTTGGTAATCGTTTCAAATGAAATATTTAACGATTATGTTATGCGAACAACGCTTTATGAAGCACAAATACCTGTTTTAAAACTAACAAAAAAAGAGCTCTCAAGCGTAAAAGATGCTTCAATTATTTTGGGGGACAATCGTGATTTGGAGAAGATTTCATCAATAATATTCGATATTTCCGAGCAGATGAATCTCAATATAGAGCTTTACAACTACTTAAATGAGCATCAAGAAGCAAAAGAGCAGGTAATCGAACACTACTACAACCTTGCTACAATTTTTTCAAAAAGTATTAAAATTATAAAAGAGAGTGAAAATCCAATCAAAAAACTTAAAAAGAAAGACAATTTTATCCAGATTTTGCCTTTTACAAAAAAATTAACAAATAGAAAAATCTTCTCTCTATTTTCAACCGACAGCGAAATACTCTACCATAAATTAGCGGATAATCACCAAATTTTCATACCGGTGCAAATATAGGAACTATTTTTGCTTTGATGGCAATATAAGCAATTTTTCATCAAGGGATAAATGTTAATGGGAAGAGTTCTATGGTTGTTGGTATTTTTGGCGGTCGGTGCGCATGCTGCCGCAAATATATGGATTCGTACGGGTGAAGCCTACGGAATAGAACCAAGATTACTCTACGCTATCTCAAAGGTTGAAAGCAACCTTCGTCCGCTCGTTATCTCCGTCAACTATAAAAAAATAACCAAAGCACAAGAAGATAATCTCTACTTTATGCTTAAAAATAGAAATATTTCCTATAACACCTACTCAAAAGTGGTCGAAATTGAGAGCAAAAATATTGTTGAGGCTAGAGGGGTTATTGATTTTTTAGATCACAACCGCTATCCGAGTTTCGATATCGGGCTGATGCAGATAAACAATATGCATAAAGAGATGCTTGCAGGAATGAAGATCCCGCTTCATGAGCTTTTAAATGAAAGTACAAATCTAAGCGTTGCCGCGAATATTTTATGGGAGTGTTATAAAAAACATCGCTCAAATGATAAAGCTATTAATGCTTATAACGGCTCTTCGGTCGGAAATTCATACTATTCTAAAGTCTCTGCGGAGCTGCGAAAACTTCTCCTTCTTCACGAAAACGGTTCTAAACGCCTTTTTTATCGCATAATCTGATACGGTCATTGCGAGGAGCGTAAGCAACGAAGCAATCTATAATAAGTCGGAAATCTCAATTCTTTAAAATTCAAAAACCATATTTAGCACTTTATCAGTATATTTTAAGTATTATCTACATTATATTTTTATGGACACATTATGCAAGTACACATTCCTCTAAAAAAAGTCGTTGACGACTCTTATGACATCACAATCGATACGCTTACAAAACTGCACTTTGATACAAAAGTAGCGGTTGTTACAAACCACACTGTCTCTAAGCTTCATTTAGATTATCTTCTTAGTAAAATCAGCGCAAAAGAGCTGCATATCATAGAGTTAAAAGACGGCGAAGAGTATAAAAATCAAGAGAGTATAGATACGATTTTGAACTCTCTTTTTGAACATCGTTTTAACAGAAAATCTCTTTTAGTTGCTTTTGGCGGAGGAGTTATCGGCGATATGACGGGATATGCCGCTAGTATCTATCAAAGAGG
>CAYHRD010000054.1:0-11288 GCA_964358925.1 uncultured Sulfurimonas sp. | reverse complement strand
CTTCGCCTAAAAGAGAGTTTAAGAGTGAACTTTTCCCGACATTTGTCCTGCCGATAATCGAGATTTTTATATGATTTATATCATTTTCGTCAAACTCTCTTATTTTGTCGTTTTGAGCAAAAATGGAATCATCTTCAAAATCTTCTTCTTCATTTTCATCAGGGTAGAAGAAGCCGTCATCCTCTTCCTCTTCGTTATACTCGGCATCATCAAACTCAAACTCTTCTTCATCTTCTTGAATGATATTTACATCATCCTCTTCTTCGTTTTCTTCTTTTATAATGTCGCAATCTGGAATTTTATCATACATCCACTCAAGCAGAGGGACTACGCTTCTGTTGTGTGCAACGGAAATGCCGAAAATGGCATCCGTACCAAACTCATAGTAATCCCAAAGATTGTCTTTCATTTTGTCATTATCGATTTTATTGACAACGAGGGCTACATCTTTTCCTAAATTTTGGAGTTCATAAAAAAGTTTTTTATCATCATCTTCTGGAATGCTTTTGCCGTCTACCATATATAAAATGATGTCTGCTTTTCTTGCCGCTTCAAGAGATTTTTCTTTTATTTTGTCAAAAAGTTCGCACCCTTGATCAAGTCCGCCCGTATCTAAAAGCAGCGCCTGCTTGTTTATGATAGTTACATGTCGTCTTTTTACATCTCTTGTCGTTCCTGCTATATCAGATGTAATAGCATCTCTTTTTTTAACAAGCCTGTTGAAAAGTGAGCTTTTGCCCACATTCGGACGACCGATAATGGCGATTTTTTTCATATTTGTTACCTTGATTTTGTTAAATGGAATTATAGCTAAATAATGGACGCTAATTTTTACTTAGCGTTATATACTCGTTTGGAGAGGGTGCTGCATAAGCGCTAAAGAAATAAGAGCTTAAACATTCGCTCTTTTGCTTCTCTTTAGGACATCTTTTTATATAGCTGTTTACATTTTTTCCCGATACGACTTGAGAGTCTGCAAAGTTCATATTTATTTGGTCTATTCGATTTTTACCTTGAATATTGTGGATAAAATGAACGGTTCCGTCACCATCAATTTGTGTAACAATGCCGACATGCGTAATGTTAAGAGAACCGACTTTTCGTTTTGTTTTTTGAATTGTATCTTCAAAAAATATCAAATCCCCGATTTTCGGGGTTGCCGTTACAAGTTTATTATCCGTTTTCATTATATTAAAAATAGCTTTTGAGCGGTTTGTGTTATCAAAATATTTATATAGCTTCTCGGATTTATAGTAAATTTGACTATTCTCGTGATTAACCAAATCCACAAGTCCGGAACAGTCGTGACCGTCTTTTTTATTTAGATATTTTAAAGCACTGGCAACGACTGCTTTACGCGCGGCAATATCCTCATCAATTTTTGGTTCTACTTTCTCTTCGGGCTTCTCTTCTTGAATCTGCGGCTCATCAATAAGAACGACCTGTTTTTGCGTACATCCCGTAAAAACAGCCGCTGCCAACAGAAAGCTTAATATAATCTTGTTCATTTATCCCTTTATTGTTGCAGAGATACTCTGCAATTTCTCTTTATTGCGTCGGAAAATCTTTTTCAAGCTCTTCTAATGCATTTTTTGCTTTAAACTGCTGCCATAGAGCCTCGTCATTTTTAAAACTTGTTCTGATATTGCCTTTAATCTGCTCATTTGCAGATTTTTGAGAGACGCTTACAAGCATATAAATTGCACCTGATGGGGCAGTCCACAAATCAACGGATTTAGAACCGACCAAATCAACTTTTGCCACCTGTTTTGTTATGGTTTCTATGCTTTTATCGACTGTCTCACTATTTGCAACACCTGTTGTTCCCGTATATATAGTGATTTTATCCTTCACTTTTGATTGTATCTGTTGAGCTAAGTCCGAACGACCGTTTGCAAGAGCAACTCTTCGCATATGATCCATACCCGCTGCACTTTTTTCTGCTATACCAAGACCTGCGTAAGTATCTCCATACTCGGGAACACATGTCCATTTCGGCGCGGCAACATTTTCTTGCTTACAAGAAAAATTAATAGCTCTCTCTTCTTCTAGCTTGGCATCTTTGCTGCATCCTGTAAAAAAAGCAAAAAATATTCCGACAAATAAAATTGATGAAACTGTTTTAACCATTTTAATATCCCTCTGGCAACTTAAATCTTAATGGTAATTATACAATTATTCTGTAAAATAGATTATAGAAAAATTGTATAATAAGCTTATGAAATATTATAGCTATGAAAATTTTAAAATTGATACAAACACGCTAATCAAAGAAGTTAAGAGCGTAGGCTTTGATGCAATAGTCGCGATTGCAAGAGGCGGTCTGGCTCTTTCGCATGCTATGGCGGAGGGCTTAAATATTCGTGAGGTTCAAAGCATTAGAACAGAGCTTTATGACGGAAGTATAAAGAGAGAACGCATTACCGTATCCGGTAGATGTGAGTTTAAAGGTGTTAATAGAGTCTTGGTTGTTGATGATATTTCCGATAGCGGCGATACGCTAAAAGCAGTTATGCAATATCTAAAAAGTGAATTTAAAGAGATAGAGTTCAAATCTGCAACTCTCTTTTATAAAAAAACATCTATTTATGAACCGGACTTTTGGGTAAATGAAGCTGATGATTGGATTGATTTTTTTTGGGAGAGGGATTTTTTAGAGAATTAAATCACTCTAAAAAAATATATATTGCCGCGCTTGTCATTGAGAGAAGCAAAGCGACGAAGCAATCTATATTTGTTCGAAAAGTTTAATTATTTCTCCAATAACCGTTTCTTTTTTTAAAATCGGTTTCGTAAATGTAGCCTGAGATGTCGATTAGCGTTTGCATATCAAATCCAAGTTCAGGCATAAGACCGTGTTTTTTAATTGCATCATGCATCAGTGAAGTCTTTTCTTGAGGATTTTTTACCCATTTTGACATATAAGATACAAATTCTTCTTTAGTTTTAAATGCTTTCATATATCTATCTTTAAATTCTAGAACCGACGGTGCAGATATCGTTTTTGTCTCGTTGTGACAAGTTAGACAGTTACCGTTAAAGAGAAGTGAACCTGTTTCGCTTGCATAACAAATAGAAAAAAAAGAGATAAAAACCGTAAAAAAAACAAATCTCATAAAACTACTTTCTATAAGATTTTATCATCTCGTAAGCCTGATTTATCTCTTGAGTTTTTGCGGTTGCCTCTTGCATATAGGCATCATCTTTACCTTGTGATTTTACGATATCGGGGTGATACTCTCGAACCAGTTTTCTGTATGCTTTTTTGATTGTATCCATATCGTCGTTTTCATTAACACCTAAAAGTTTGTATGCATCGCTTATATTTGCTTTTGGTTTGAAGTTGTGCATCATTTTTTCAAACTGCTCAAATATGGCATGATAAACATTCGGATCAAATTCAAATGCCTCTGCAATAGAAGCCAAAACTTCCTCTTCGCTCTTGCTAACCTCTCCGTCGACAAAAGATAGTTGGATTAAAAATCCCATAAACTGGTGCTGTTTCGCCTTGTCTCTTTTGATTGCGCTATTAAGCTCTCTTGCAATCTCTTGCGTATTGTCAGATATATCTTTTTGTTCGTTAAAAATCTCTTTTAGTATATCTCTTGTTTTTTGCGGCTCCGGAAACAGTGCCGAGATATCATCAAACATAATACCTACAAGTTCAGCTTCAAGAGCATCTACTTTCCCGTCTGCTTTTGCAACTTTTGCGACAAGAGCGATAAAAAGACCTAACTCACTACTTTGCAGCGACTCTTTTGAGATAGAAAAATTTTTAAAAGCCTCTTTTGAATAATCCGTATATTTTGAATAGCTTTTAAATATCCAGTAAAAAAATGCGCCTACAATAGCCAATAATATTATATTTCCCATAACTCTCCTTTATTAATCATATAATTATAGAAAATAAAAGCTAATAAAGAGATATAAATTTTCAGTTACTCGTGATTTTGTGATAAACTCTTTTTGCGGTGATTTTTCCAACCCAAAAAACTTCACCCATAAAAGCCTCTTTCATATGTCCGTCGGCATCAAAAGCAACTAAAACATCCACAATTCTGTCTCTTTTATCAAACGGTTCTACGCGTAGATTATATATGTCTTGTTCACTTGTGGAAAATTTTGATATTGCGGAGTTTTTATCTTTACCCTCCAAATATGTTATTAAAACATTGTTTTTATCGTTATGCGCTCCGACTGCAAACAGTTTATAATTTTTTTGTTTGGCATTGCAGTTACTTTTTGTATTAAGATAGGTGCTAAGTGCATCACTATCCATATATTTATCTTCTATCTTCTCCTCTTTTGAGACCTCTTTTACATCTTTGTATGTAAATTCAAAAGTGGAAGCATCAAAAAAAGGACGACCTACCAGCTTTGTTTTTTCTTCTACAAGTCTAATCTCTTTTTTATTGTGGTCAAAATAGTAAGTTTGTTGTTTTGATTTTCTAGTTGTTTCTTTGATTTTTACAAAGCTATCGGGAACATATCTGCCGTTAATAATTTTACCCTTGCTTATAAAAGTTTCGACTCTATTGCTTAAAAGCGTTGCTGCAGCACCGATTGTATACGCTACAAGTTTTATCTCATAATTTTTACCGTCTTCTTTAAGTGTTACATCGGCATAACCGACATGGTCGAACAAACTTACATGAACATCATAACGCGTTGAAAAATCTTGCGCAAAAATAGAGCTTACAAATAAAAATATCAATATAATATGCTTCATCTTACATCTCCTAATATATGTATTATATTGCCTCACTTAAGATTTCCAAAGTAAAAATCTACATAAAATCCCAACTTGTAGTTCGGATCATAATCATACTGTCTATGAAAACTAATAGTCGGTTTGACCTCATACACAATCCATTTACGAAAAATATCTTGACGCCAAGAGACGGAGCTTGAGTAGTCGCTTATACCGGAATATTGCTCGGGTGCGGCATCGCAAACATATTTAGAGTTCCCCCAAAATTCCTGTGAAATGCTAAATCCTTTTCTATCTGATAGTGCCAAATAATAAGAGAAGGCAAGCGCATAGTCAAATCCGTCTATATGGGCTTGTGTTTTACGATGCAGAGTTGTTCTGAAAAGCGAGCGTTCATTTAGAGTTTTATCAAAATAGATATTTGTCTCTTCGCTGAAGTCGTATTTTGTTGAGTATTTAAACTGCTGTACCGGTTTGATTAACCAATTTTTGATTTTAAAATCTTTGCTGTATCTTGCACTTGTATAAGCAGACAAACCTCTAACGCCGAGTGAGTATTTTGATTTAATATTTTTATACGGCGGGGCAGAATAGCTAACTCCTACATCCGTCCCTTTTTCTCCGCTAGTTGAAGTACTACTGTTCAGTTGCTCTTCGTTTATATCGTCAACGAAAAATTGAAAGCTCTCTTGAGATCTTATAAGAGGTATCTGTGCTCTTAGTCTAGGGCTAAATGAGGTTGGTTCTTTTGATTGAAAAAGAGTAGCTAAACGAATTTGAATGAAACTTGCTTCACTCTCCTCTATATAAATTTCATCTTTAAAAAACTCATCAATAGATCTCTGCTCTTCAAAAAAATCATCAACTATCTTTTTTTCTCTTTCATCACAATATAGATTATCATCTCCGCTGCTAATCCATTTGCTAATGCCCCTGTCAATGCCGTCAAAGAAATCTACGACCTTTTCTGAGATTATCTCCTGTTTTTCGTCAATGTACTCTACAAATGTTCTATTAGTCGTATTGGTATCCGCAGCCGCATTTAAAACAAAAAATAGATACGATATAAAAATCAAGGCACGAAATGACATATTGCTTCCTCCGCTTATGTTAATGATTATAACCTATTTTCAA
Source organism: uncultured Sulfurimonas sp. (assembly GCA_964358925.1). GTDB lineage: Bacteria > Campylobacterota > Campylobacteria > Campylobacterales > Sulfurimonadaceae > Sulfurimonas. The sequence continues at coordinate 5,443 of CAYHRD010000054.1, read as the reverse complement.
TGAAAATAGTAGGTATACTTTCATCTATGAAATATATCAAAGAATTAAATAACGGTGTTAAATATATGCTTGCGGCATCATTTTTGTTTGCAATTATGGGTGCATTTGCAAAGCTTGCTTCGCAATATATGAGCTCTTTGGAAGTTGTCTTTTTTAGAAATCTTTTCGGTGTAATCCTGATAGGTTATGCCGTATACAAAACTCCTATGAAACAAAGCGGAGGAAAACCTTTTTTACTCTTTTTTCGCGGTTTTATGGGTTTTGTCTCTCTTCTTGCTTATTTTTACAATGTTGCAAATATTCCGCTTGGCGACGCTATGACTTACTCAAAAACAGCACCGATTTTTACGGCACTATTTGCTTGGCTTTTTTTAAAAGAAAAGCTCACTTTTAGTGCTTGGCTTGCAGTTTTTGTCGGTTTTGGCGGTATTTTATTTATAACTCAGCCGAGTGGAGCCGGATTTAGCAAATATGATTTACTTGGGATTTTCAGCGGTATAGGTGCGGCACTTGCTTACACATCCGTAAGAGAGCTTAGAAGTTATTACGATACAAGGATGATAGTTCTCTCTTTTACATTAGTCGGAACAATAGGTCCGATTATTCTTTTTGTATTATCAAAATATTTTTATATGTCAGAGTTGGATTTTATGATGGGCGAGTTTGTTATGCCTAGCGGAGTTGTGTGGCTATATGTAGTCGGGCTTGGGATTTTAGGGACGCTCTCGCAGTATTATATGACAAAAGCGTATAGCGAAACAAAAGCCGCAATTGTTGGAGCCGTGAGTTACTCGACCATTGTTTTTTCAATTTTAGTCGGGGTTTTTCTCGGGGATTCTTTGCCGAATTTTATAACTACATGCGGGATTGTTCTTATCGTCGGTGCCGGAATAATGGTGGCAAAAACTAAATAAGACGGGTTTGGATTCGTAATTGAACTTTCTGAACAAACATATATTGCTTCGTAGCTTTTCTCCTCGCAATGACGGTCATTGCGAGCCTACGGAAGAGGCGCGGCAATCTAATCTTAATTTAATAGAGACTTCAATTTAAACTCATTATGATATAATTATTTCTCATTTTTCAAAAGGTAAATATATGAAACTACTCGCCGGTCCTTGTGTTATTGAGAGCGAAGAGAACATTTTTAAAATCGCCAAGGCTTTAGAGATTTATCAAAATGATTCTACTATAGACTTTTATTTTAAATCCAGTTTTGATAAAGCAAACCGTACATCGCTGGATAGTTTCCGCGGTTTAGGTATAGAAGAGGGACTTAGAATTTTAGAAAAAGTCAAAAATGATTTTGGGTACAAAGTAGTTACGGATGTGCATGAGTCGCATCAAGTGGCACAGGTTGCCGAGGTTGTCGATATGCTTCAAATTCCCGCGTTTTTATGCCGTCAAACCGACCTGCTTGTTGCATGTGCAAAAACTACAAAAGAGGTAAATATCAAAAAAGGGCAGTTTATAAATCCGCCCGATATGAGATACTCAGTAGCAAAAGTGCTTAAAACTCGCGGTTGCGATGAGGTAAGCTATGAAAACTCTAAAAAACACGGAGTTTATCTATGTGAGAGAGGCTCATCTTTTGGCTATGGAAACATAGTTGTAGATATGCGTTCACTTGTCATTATGAGAGAGTTTGCACCGACTATCTTTGATGCAACACACTCGGTTCAAGCACCGGGTGCGCTTGGCGGAAAAACAGGCGGAGACAGAACAATGGTACCTTACTTGGCTAGTGCTGCGGCAGCAGTCGGCGTGGACGGTTTCTTTTTTGAGACGCACTTTGACCCAAGCATAGCACTAAGTGACGGTCCAAATATGATAAAACTAGATGAGCTAGAAGCTCTAATAACAAAGATAACAAAGATAAGAGAGATATAACTCTCTCTTTTGAAAAAAGAGTAGCTTTAGTGACCACAGCGGTCTAAGCGAAGTAAAAGGGACTTGTTCCTTTTACGGACAAATAATAGGGAAAAGGTTCCCTTGAATTTTATGAAATAAAATATAAGGAAAAATAGAATGAAGTTAATCGAAGGTAAATTAAAAGTAATAAACGGCAAGAGAGTTGCAATAGTAAGTACGAGATGGAATCACTTTATTGTTGATAGACTTGTAGAGGGTGCAAAGGACGCATTTGCAAGACATGGCGGAAATGATGAGGATTTGACTCATGTTTTGGCACCGGGTGCGTTTGAGCTTCCTATGGTGATAGACCAGCTTTTAAATAGCGGTAAATATGACGCCGTATGTGCACTAGGTGCAGTAATTCGCGGTTCGACTCCACATTTTGATTATGTTTCAGCTGAGGCTACAAAAGGAATCGCAACGGTAAGTTTAAAACATAAAAAACCTGTCTCTTTTGGACTTTTAACGACTGATACAATTGAGCAAGCTATCGAGAGAGCCGGAACAAAAGCGGGCAACAAAGGGTTTGAAGCGATGACTGTCGTAATCGAACTTTTAGATCTTTACGAGAATTTATAAAAGACACTAGTGTCGCGGGTCTCCTGCCGAAGGAAACTTAGCGTTAGCGTAGGTAGCGGAATTACTTCCGATACCGTGATAAAATAGATGAAGGGTTTCCTTCATTTTATGAAATAAAATTAAGGGAAAATAATGGCTACTAGACAACAAGCAAGAATGGCAGTTGTAAGTCTGCTTTACGCATTTGATTTGGGAAATGGAAACATTGCACAACATACGGATGAGATACTAGAAGAGAAAAAAATTCGTAACAAGCAAAAAGATTTCGCACTCACACTTTATGAGGGCGTTATGAAAAATATTACGCCGGTTGATGAAGCGATAGTTAAACACTTAAAAGAGTGGGATTTTGAGAGACTGGGAGCCATCGAGAGAGCAACTCTTAGACTTGCAACTTACGAGATACTTTTTGGAGAACTTGACTCAGCAGTTGTTATAAACGAAGCTGTTGAAATCACAAAAGCATTTGGAACAGAGCAGTCTCCAAAATTTATAAACGGTGTGTTAGACGCAATTTCTAAAGATAAGTAAAAAATGAAAAGATTGACAAAAGAAGAAGCGCTTCACCTCATAAAAAATGCGGATTTAAAAGAGCTGGGACGCATGGCGACTGCGCGCAAAAAAGAGCTTCATCCTGATAATATCACTACTTTTGTGGTGGATAGAAATATAAACTATACTAACATCTGTTGGGTTGACTGCAAATTTTGCGCATTTTACAGACATGAAAAAGATGCGGATGCTTATGTGCTTACATTTGATGAGATTGATGCGAAGATAGACGAGCTGCTTGAAATCGGCGGAACACAGATACTTTTTCAAGGCGGAGTTCATCCAAAGCTAAAAATTGAGTGGTATGAGGATTTGGTTGAGCATATTCATACAAAATATCCGACGATTACAATTCACGGTTTTTCTTCCATTGAGATAGACTTTATCGCTAAAGTCTCTCACATAAGCGTTGAAGAGGTTTTAGAGAGACTGCACGCCAAAGGCTTGGCTTCCATCCCCGGAGCAGGTGCCGAGATACTAAGTGATAAAGTAAGAGATATCATTGCTCCAAAAAAAATAGATAGCGATGTGTGGATAGATATACACAGAAAAGCTCACAAACTTGGCATTATGTCGACGGCTACCATGATGTACGGAACTATTGAGACGGATGAAGATATCGTAGATCATTTCGATATGATAAGAAAGCTTCAAGATGAAACGCACGGCTTTAGAGCTTTTATCATGTGGAGTTTTCAGAGTCAAAATACAGAACTTTTGCGACTCTTTCCGGATATGGACAAACCCTCTTCAAACCGCTACTTAAGACTTCTTGCAGTTGCTAGACTCTACCTTGACAATGTACCGAATATACAAAGCTCTTGGGTTACGCAAGGTCCTTACATAGGTCAAATGGCACTAATGTTCGGGGCAAATGATTTAGGTTCTACTATGATGGAAGAGAATGTCGTAAGCAGTGCGGGAGCGGCTTACAAAATGGCTAAGAGTGAGATGGTTCATCTAATAAAAGATATAGGTGAGATACCGGCCGTACGAAATACGGCTTATGAAATTTTAGAGAAATTTGCATAAAATGAAAAAAATAGTTTTAACACTACTAATGTTAGGAAATATAATAATGGCAGCGACAATAGATAAGATAGAAGTAAACGGAGTAAGTGTTCCTGTTATTTTTGAACAAGATAAGAGGCTACCTCTTGTAACAATGCAGTTTATCTTTAAAAACAGTGGAAGCGTAGCAGATACGACAAAAGCCGGTTTAGCAAAATTCAGTGCAAGAGTAATGAATGAGGGAACTAAAGAGCTTGGCTCAAGTGCATTTGCCGAAGCGCTGGAGAGCAGAGCCATACATATATCGGCTTCAACCGGAGTGGAGACATTTGTTATAGAAGTCGGATGTTTAAAAGAGGAGTTTGAGGAAGGACTTAAATATTTTGACTTGCTATTAAAAGATCCAAATTTTACGCAAGAGACTATAACCAAAGTAAAAACCACTACGCTAGGTTCTCTTGCAAGCAAAGAGAATGATTTTGACTATATAGCTTCAAATGAGTTAAAAGCGCTTCTTTTTGAGGGCAGCGTGTTGGCAAATCCATCTTCTGGAACAGTGGAAAGTGTAAAAAGTATCGAGCTTGACGATGTTAAAAAATTTATAGCCGAAAATCTGGTTGCTTCCAAACTAATAGTAGTAGTCGGCGGAGATATCGAATCAAATGATATAAAAGCCAAAGCATCAAAAATTATAAAATCCATGCCTATCGGTAAGGACGGCGAAGTAAAAAACTACTCTGTCACCAAAGAACCTAAGGAAAAAGTAGTTATAAAAGAGACTGAACAGGCTTATGTATATTTTGGTTCGCCGTATAATATCAGCGTAGATTCAGAGGATAATTATAAAGCAAGAGTTGCTACTTTCATCTTGGGCGCGGGCGGTTTCGGTTCAAGACTTATGGAAGAGATAAGGGTTAAAAGAGGTCTTGCATACTCGGCTTACGCAAAAGTAGATATTACTAAGTCAAGCAGTTATATGAACGGGCATCTACAAACAAAACTAGAGTCTCTTGAGGAGGCTAAAAAAACAGTTAAAGATGTTGTGGCACAATTTGTAAAAGGCGGCGTTACGCAAGATGAACTTGAGCAGACTAAAAAGTTTTTACTCGGAAGCGAACCTCTGAGGGTTGAGACAATGAGCCAGAGATTAAACAGAACTTTTATGGAGTACTATAAAGGTCAAGAATTAGGGTTTTCTATAAAAGAGTTAGAGCTAATTAAAAATCTGAAACTAAAGGATTTGAATGAGTTTATAAAATCTCACAAAGAGATTTTAGAGATGAGTTTTGCGATAGTTACGAAGTAAAATATATCTGACCTTATGTTGTAAATCTCGAAAAACTTATTTTTCGTAGCTTTAGGGGGATGCAAGGGACATTTTGTCCCT
>CAYHRD010000053.1:0-11445 GCA_964358925.1 uncultured Sulfurimonas sp. | reverse complement strand
TATGAAGATAGGAAAACTAGTGATTACATTAAAAGAAGCTCTAAAATTAAAAAAAGAAGAACTAGAAAATTTTAAAAATGAGTTAAAAGCGAAAATAGAAGCAAATGCGGATATTAACGCTTATATAGATATTCATAACATGGGTGAAGGCGTGCCGATTGCTATAAAAGACAACATTCAGGTAAAAGATTGGTCTGTTACATCAGGTTCAAACATACTTCAAGGCTATATAGCTCCATACAATGCTACCGTTATAGAAAAAATGTTAGCTAGCGGACTCAGCCCGTTTGGCAGAACAAATATGGATGAGTTTGCTATGGGAAGTACTACGGAGTCAAGCTTTTACGGCAAAACTCTAAATCCTCACAACAAAGATTGCGTTCCGGGCGGAAGTTCAGGCGGAAGTGCGGCAGCGGTTGCGGCGGGTCTTGCTATTGCAGCTCTTGGAAGCGACACGGGCGGAAGTATTCGTCAGCCTGCATCTTTTTGCGGAATAGTCGGGATGAAACCAACTTACGGCAGAGTTAGCCGTTACGGTTTGGGAGCTTACGCTTCATCGCTTGACCAGATAGGACCAATGACGCAAACCGTTGAAGATGCGGCGATTTTGTACGACATTATCAGCGGACATGACGAAAAAGACTCTACGAGTGCAAACAAAAACGACAAAGTATGTGACAAACTAAACCCAGATTGCAAACTCAAAATAGCCGTTTTACCAAAACATATAGAAAACGCAAGCGAAGATGTAAAAAAAGCGTATGCTTTGGCAATAACTGCACTTAAAAATGCAGGACATGAGATAGTAGAAGCTGAGTTAATGGACGCAAAATATGATATCTCCGCTTACTACATAACGGCAACTGCCGAAGCTACTACAAACTTAGCTCGCTATGACGGCATACGCTACGGAAACAGAGTTGTCGGAAAAGATCTAAACGACACTTTCATCCAAACAAGAAGTCAAGGTTTCGGTGATGAAGTAAAACGCCGCATACTGCTTGGAAACTTTGTACTCTCAAGCGGATACTATGAAGCTTACTATGTAAAAGCACAAAAAACAAGACACCTTATAAAAGAGCAATACTCAAAAATATTTGAAGCCGTGGATTTGATACTCTCACCTGTTGCACCGACAACCGCAAATAAGTTTGGAGAGCTTTCAACTCCTATGGAGATGTATCTAAGCGACCTCTACACCATCAGCGTAAACCTTGCAGGGCTTCCTGCCATCTCCGTTCCTGTTGCAAAAAGCTCTGATGGTATGCCTATCGGTCTTCAGCTCATTGCAAATGCTTATGAAGAACAGACACTATTTGATGGAGCGCTTAGTTTGGAGAGAGAGATAAATTATAGTAAATAGTTTGCCATATATGCTTCCAAGCTAGAGCTTGGAAGTAAGAATAAATCAAATTCAATTTAAGAGTAGAAATTCACTCGTAAAAATTCTTTGGAAAAAATTCACAAATATCAACATCCAATACATAAGCAATTTTAACTAAATGTTCAATATTGAAATGTTGTTTATTATGGCAAATTTCCGCTAACGAGACAATAGAGACAGATTTATGTCCTATGGCTTGCGCTAATTTTAACTGGCTAACCCCTTTTTCCATTCGTATTTTCTTAACATTTTTCCCAATTTCTCTGTACATTTCATCAATGTAATCCTCGGAAAGGTTAAGTATATCTTTCATCTGTACCAACTTGTTATAAGAAGTTGTAAAGTTTATTAAGATATAATTTTTTGTGCAACTTGTCATAACAAGTCAATAAATAAAATAAACTATATATAACATACAAAAGATAGTATTTTTTCCGAAATTCTGTTGAACAATATCGAAAAAATCAACGGTATCTATTTCGTTACTAGATTATACATATTGCGCATATATTTGAAACATAGGTTAATAATAAAATGATTACAAGTATATACTTTCAACAATACCTTTCAATATTAGAAAAATATGTATCGACTTCTATCACGAATACTAATGGAGTAATTACATATGTTAGTCCTGCATTTTGTAAAATGACCGGATATACACAAAAAGATCTACTAGGTAAAAAACATACAATTCTTCGACATCCGGATACATCAAATGAAATATATCAAGATTTATGGACAACGATTATACAAGGAAAGCCATGGCACGGACGCATAAAAAATTGTACTAAAAATAAAGAATCGTATTGGGTTGATGCTCATATTGAACCTATTTTCAATAATGAATGTATAGTCGGATACCAAGCGATACAGCAAAATATTACAAATGAAGCATTATTTGAAACACTTGCAAAAATTGATGCGCTTACAGGTTTATTTAACCGCTACACTATTGAAGAACTTACTCAATTATTTATAAATGAATCACGGCTATATAAAAAATCTTTTTCCGTAATTATGGTTGATGTTGATGATTTCAAACAGATTAATGATAATTATGGGCATCAAGTAGGTGATGAAGTCTTAAAAAAACTATCTGAAATTTTTCAAACACTAATTCGTTCCAATGACCGTATCGGCAGATGGGGCGGAGAAGAGTTTCTCATTTTATTACCGCAAACATCTTTCATCCAAGCAAAAGAGATGGCAGAACGATTGCGTATTGGATTATCATCTTATAAATTCGATACAATTGGATATAAAACTGCCAGTTTTGGCGTTGCTGAAATTGAAGCAAAAGATACGATAGAGAGTTTAATAGCCAGAGCGGATAAAGCGTTATATCTATCAAAGGAGATGGGTAAAAATCTAGTAAATTAACTTAGTAAACGCATAGTATAAACAAATACTTTTTGATGGTACACTTGAACCAAAATAATCTACAACACACAATATATAAACTTAAATCCAAAAATGGTACAATCAACTCAATATATTTTTCAATTTTTAAGCTAAATTTTGAGAAAAAATAAGAGGACATAAATATGCAAAAAAGTTTCAAAGTGCTAAATGTAAAATGTGGCGGATGTACAAACACTATAAAAGAGGCTCTAAAAGACGAATTTGGCGAAGTTGTCGTTGACTTGATGCAAGAACCGAGAGTTATCACGCTTGAGGTAAAAGATGAAGAAGCCGAAAAAAGTTTTCGCAAAAAAATAAAATCTCTCGGTTATCCTGTTGAAGATGAAGAACTTGGAACATTTACAAAAGGCGGATTAAAAGCTAAAAGTTTCATTTCTTGCGCTATTGGAAAAATAAATTAAAATTAACTAAAAAAGAAAGGTTAACTATGGCATCAATGAACGCTCTTAAAAAAACTTGCGTTATCTGCAAAAAATCTTTTCTTACAAAAGATATTGTTTCAGGGGAATTGATACGAAAAGAGATAGCGGCAGAAATAATAAAGTCTTACCCAAACTGGTCAACGGAAAGCTTTATTTGCAAGACCGATTTAGCTGAATTTAGAGAAAGCTATCTTCACTCACTGCTCGAATCTGAAAACGGTGAGCTATCTTCCCTAGAACAAGATGTAGTTCGCAGCCTTAAAGAGCATGAACTTCTCTCTTTTGATATTGAATCAAAATTTGAAGGTAAATGGTCGTTTGGTGAACAAATGGCTGATAAGATTGCCACTTTTGGCGGTAGTTGGGTGTTTCTCATCAGCTTTGCTATTTTTCTCTTAATTTGGATTGTGGTAAATTCATTTGTGTTTATATCACATCCGCTTGATCCATACCCTTTTATATTTCTAAATCTTATTCTATCTTGCCTTGCAGCAATTCAGGCGCCGATTATAATGATGAGTCAAAATCGTCAGGAAGCAAAAGATCGTATTCGATCACAGCACGATTATAAGATAAACCTCAAGGCTGAACTAGAGATTAGGCATCTGCATGAAAAAGTAGATCACCTTCTTTCAAACCAATGGAACCGCCTAGTACAAATACAAGAACTCCAACTTGAGTTACTATCTGAGCTTAATGCTAATAAAATAACTCCCGAAAATAATTAAATTATTATAAGCACCTAGAAATTCGGCTTAATGATATATTCATAGGTTGAGAAGAGTATCTCAACCCCGATAAGCCAGATGATTATCCACTCCAAAAATTCACTCGATTTTTGATTTACCCTATCTGTGATAAATTCAACCGACTCTTTTAAAAAAGATATTTTATATTCTATAACATCAAATCTTGACTTTAGTTCAAGTTGAAGTGCAAGTTGATTGTAAAGCGACTCAAGCTCTATATCATCCCAAACGATGTCAGGCTTATCTAACAGATAGAGCTGACTAAGTATCTCAAACCTCTCTTTTGCTATGCCGACGGCAAAGCTCATAAGATTTTTTCTATCGTTTGTTTTGATATTTTCTATTCTGTCATAGAGTTTTTTGCTCTCTTGCATCTTATTTTCCAGTGATTTTTCTCTTATCTCAAGTCCGACGCTTTGAGAGAGTGCAAGAGAAATTATGGAAGCTACGGATTTGTTAAATTTATTGTACTTGATAGTATGCGTATCTATAAGCGGTTTTTCGTAAAGAGCATCTATAATCATCGGATAGTCTTGATTTACAAGTGCTGTTTGATAGTGCGGCGCTTCTTTGATTTTAAGTCTATGTAAAAACGACTTTATCTCATCGTGACTGAAATTGCAGAATGTGATAACTCCAAAAGAAGTGGTAAATATAAACTTATCATTTGCAATTTCTCCTACAAGCGACTTTTCTATAGTTGTTAAAATAAGCCCCGGAAACTCTTTTTCCAAATCATTTTTAGTTATGATTATCGGTATTTCTACGGATACAAACAACACTCTTGATTCCATTTTACAGCCCTAATTAGTATCAATTTTTGCTCTATTATACACTTTTTCCATTTCGATTTTATTACTTAATCTCTTAAAGAAAGCTCTACTAAAAACCGCTTTACCTCTTTTTAACCACAAAAAGGCTATAATCCAAAGAATTTATAACTTTTACCCCTTAAAAGGATTATCATGAAAATTCGTAAACGCGCCCTAACATTTGAAGATGTTCTGCTTGTACCAAAGTACTCTGAAGTATTGCCTAAAGAGGTCTCTCTTGAGAGTAAATTAACACGCAATATTTCACTAAAAATTCCTATGGTTTCTGCTGCAATGGATACGGTTACGGAGTATCAAGCAGCTATTGCTATGGCAAGGCTTGGAGGAGTCGGGATTATCCATAAAAACATGGATATCGAAACTCAATGCAAACAAGTTAAAAAAGTTAAAAAAAGCGAAAGCGGTATAATCATAGACCCGATTTATGTCTACCCTGACGCTACACTGGCTGATGCAAGCGAGCTTATGAATGAGTTTAAAATATCAGGTGTTCCCGTAATAGATTCACATAACAAACTTTTAGGAATTCTTACAAATCGCGACATGAGATTTCAAAAAGATATGAATAAACGAGCAGATGAAGTTATGACAAAAATGCCTCTTATCACGGCAAAAAGCGGGATTTCGTTAGACGAAGCAGCGGACATTATGCATAAAAACAAGATTGAAAAACTTCCTATTATCGACGATGAGGGATTTTTAAAAGGTCTCGTTACGATTAAAGATATCAAAAAACGCATCGAATATCCAAACTCAAACAAAGATGATTTCGGCAGACTAATAGTAGGTGCGGCTATCGGTGTTGGGCAACTAGATCGTGCAAAAGCCTTGGTTGATGCAGGATGCGATGTTTTGGTTTTAGACTCTGCACACGGTCATTCAAAAGGAATTCTTGATACGGTTAGAGAGATTAAAAAAACTTTAACGGTAGATGTAATTGCAGGAAATATAGCAACGGCAGAAGCAGTTCTAGCACTTATCGAAGCAGGTGCGGACGGAGTAAAAGTAGGAATCGGACCTGGTTCTATTTGTACGACACGCATCGTTGCGGGTGTCGGCGTACCTCAAATATCTGCTATTGCCGAGTGTGCACAGGAAGCTAGAAAACACGGCGTGCCTGTTATAGCAGACGGCGGGATTAAATACTCGGGCGATATCGCAAAAGCTTTAGCAGTGGGAGCAAGCTGTATTATGGCAGGCTCACTTTTAGCAGGAACTGAAGAATCACCCGGTGAGACTATAATGTTTCAAGGTCGCCAATACAAATCATACCGCGGTATGGGAAGCATCGGTGCTATGCAAAAAGGGTCAAACGATAGATATTTTCAAGAGGGAACAGCGGCAGACAAGCTTGTACCTGAGGGGATTGAAGGTCGTGTGCCTTTTAGAGGAAGCATAGCAGGCATAGTACATCAAATGATGGGCGGACTTCGTTCATCAATGGGTTACTGCGGAAGCAAAGATATTCCTACATTTTGGGAAAATGCGGAGTTTGTCGAGATAACGAGTGCGGGGCTAAAAGAGAGTCATGTTCATGATGTTATCATCACTCAAGAAGCGCCTAATTACCATATATAATTAAATATTGAGATTGCCGCGCTTGTAATTTAGATTGCCGCGCCTCTTGCAGAGGCTCGCAATGACATATCTCAATAACCGTCATTGCGAGAAGCGAAGCGACGAAGCAATCTATATTTGTTCCGCAAAGTTCAATTACTTTTACCACTCTCTCCCGCGGTAGCGGTCACGATCGTAACCGCGATCATGATCATAATATCGTTCACGATTGCGGTCATAATTACGGTCACGATGAGAATAGTCGCGGTCACGATCATACTCATATTTATGTTTATTTTTATAATGTCCTTTATGTTTTCCGTGATCATAATGTACATTAGGGTTATAATAGCCTCTGTCTCGTATAAGAATTGTTTCTCTTTCTACAACTCTTGTTCTGACATGTCGTTTTGGTTTATTATCGCTTGCGATAGCCGCTCCGATAACACCGCCGGCACCTGCACCGATAATTGCTCCCTCTTTTCCACCGACGGCAGAACCTACCGCCGAGCCTGCTGCAGCACCGAGTGCGCCGCCTAACACTGCATTTCCGTCAATACCACCTGCATGCATAAAACTACTTGCCATCAAAGCAGCAACAAATAAACGAATAGATTTCATAATCTCTCCTCTGTTTTTATTTCAAAATTGTACCATACAAATAGAATCTGTTTGAAAAACAATATTTTATTGTCATATTATTGATTTTCATTATAAAAATTATTGACTTTTATTATAGAAAACAGTAAAATTTATAAAAATTATAACTATTGATAATAAGAGGGCTGATATGGAAATTACGGAAAAAGAAAGCAGACTTAAATTTTTTCCGATTATGATGTATGCGGTTGTTATGGGTTTGAGCGGGCTTACTATTACATACCAAAAGGCTACTCTTTGGCTAAACTTCCCCTCCATTATAGGCGAAGTGCTTATGTATATTACTACGATTGTCTTTATCGTTGTTTCATCCGTTTACATAAGAAAATTTTCAAAGTACAAAACGGCTGTAAAGAGCGAATTTTCACATCCCGTGAGAATCAACTTTTTTGCCGCCGTATCTATATCTATGCTAATGCTCTCTATCATTTACAAAGAAAATTTTACATTTCTAAGTGCAATCTTTTGGTATCTTGGAACTGCCCTGCACTTCTACTTAACAATGCACACTATCTCTTTTTGGATAAATCAAAATCAACAGTTAGACCACTCAAATCCGGCGTGGTTTATACCCATAGTAGGTAATATTTTAGTGCCAATAGGCGGAGTAGGCTTTGCGGATTTGGGTCTGCTGATGTACTTTTTTAGCGTCGGAATGTTTTTTTGGATAGTTTTGTTTGCTATTATTTTAAACAGGATTATATTTCACAACCAAATGAGTGTAAAATTTATGCCTACGCTTTTTATACTGATTGCCCCTCCGGCTGTGGGTTTTATAGCATATTTCAAGATGTTTGGCGTAATTGACACTTTTGCTCTTATGCTTTTTAATTTAGCCCTGTTTTTTACGATTTTAGTTGCATTTATGTACAAAAATTTTATAAAAATAAAATTTTTTATATCTTGGTGGGCATTTGTATTTCCTATTGCGGCGATGGCAATTAGCGCTATGCTTATGTATAACCAGAGCAAAGAGATAGCTTTGCTGATTTTTTCATATATAATGGTGAGCGCAGTAACGATTATAGTATCTATTGTAACTTATCAAACGGTAGTGCATATAAGAAAAAAAGAGATCTGCATTCAGGAATAGAGATTTTGTCTAAAGCAAGTTTTGTAAACTTGAACTCTTTAAACAAATATAGATTGCTTCGTCGCTTCGCTCCTCGCAATGACGAGAAATAGCAAGAGAGAGATTGCCACGCTTGTCATTGCAATTGCCGCGCTTGTAATTGAGATTGCCGCGCTTCGCTCGCAATGACAAGCGCGGCAATCTAATCTTGATTTAATTTATTACACAAAGGAAAAAAATGAAAAAAATAATTTTTATGGACAGATACCCTGTTTACAGCCTAGAGCTGTTGAAAAGTGAGATGAAAGGCTCAAGCATGGATGAAGTAGTTGCATACTTTAAAGATAAAATAGAGAAACATCCCGTAGCAAAGTTTATAGCTCTTTTTGACCATTATGCACATACAAAAGCATTAAACGGCGAGATTGCGGATGGGATACTTGATGCTAGAAATATCATTTTTTGCTTTGGACCTTCCATTCCAAACACGAAAGTTTTAGCTCTTAGACCGAGAAGTATCGGTATTTGTGAATTTAAAGATAAGATTGTCATAGAGTTTATGGAGGCTCCAAGAGAAGAGATTCATCAAATCATGCAAGAGTGGGCAAAAGGTCTAACAAAATAATTTTAGTTATCTTTTGATACAATATTTTATCAGATGAAATAAAATATTTTTAAAAAAGGCAACAAAAGATGGATTTACAAACGATAGCACTCCACGGGGGCTACACAAAAGATTCGCAAAGAACGATGGTTGTTCCGATTTATCAAACGACAGCTTATGAATTTCGCGATGTACAGCATGCCGCAGATCTCTTCTCGCTTAAAGAGTTAGGAAATATCTACACTCGCCTTAATAATCCGACTACGGATGTTTTTGAAAAAAGATTTGCAATGCTTGAGGGCGGTGAAGCCGCACTTGCAACTTCAAGCGGTATGAGTGCTATCTTTTTTGCTATCGCTAATGCTGCCGAAGCGGGTGATAATATAGTTTGTGCAAAACAGCTCTATGGCGGAAGCTTGACTCTAAACACTCACACACTTAAGAGATTTGGCATTGAGGCAAGATATTTTGATGTTCATAACATGGCATCTCTTGAAGCTCTCATAGATGAAAAAACAAAAATTATCTTTTTTGAATCCCTTACAAATCCTAGCATTGATGTAGCAGACATTGAGGCAATTACTGCAATCGCCAACAGGTATGGCATCCTAACGGTGGTAGATAACACGGTTGCAACTCCTATTTTATGTCGTCCGTTTGAGCATGGAGCCGATATCACGGTTCATAGTGCAAGCAAATATACAACAGGTCAAGGTCTTGCAATCGGAGGAATTTTAGTCGAGAGAAAAGGTTTAGTTGAAAAACTTCGCGCAAATCCTCGCTATGAACATTTCAACAAACCCGATGCATCTTATCACGGACTTGTATATGTAGATACAAACCTGCCGCCCTACACTCTTAGAGCAAGACTCTCTCTTTCAAGAGATTTGGGTGCCGTTTTATCTCCGTTTAACTCATGGCTATTTATCCAAGGGATGGAAACTCTCTCTCTTCGTATGCGTGAACACTCCAAAAATGCACTCGCACTTGCAGAGTTTTTAGAAGCTCATCCAAAAGTTAAAAAAGTAAACTATCCCGGATTAAAGAGCAATGCAAACTATAAAAATGCTCAAAAATATTTTGAGGGCGGTGCGTGCAGCGGACTTCTTAGCTTTGAAGTCGCAACTTTGGCAGAGGCGACAAAAATAGTAAATGCGACTCAACTCTACTCGCTAGTAGTCAATATCGGGGATTCAAAATCCATCATCACTCATCCGGCTTCAACTACACATCAGCAATTAAGCGAGCAAGAACTCATAGCTTGCGGCGTGCCGTCAGGTCTTATTCGTATCTCATGCGGATTAGAGAGTATTAGAGATTTAATAGCCGATATGAAACAAGCGTTGGAGGCATAAAATGAAAAACAAACTTCTTATAGTATGGTCAAGCGCCGATGAAGAGGTAGCAAAAAAACTGATACTTTTATACGGTTCGGTGATGCTACCGCGAGGTTATTGGGATGAAGCTACAATCATGATTTGGGGACCATCGGCTAAGCTTTTAGCCCAAAGTGAGGAACTTCAAGAGAGAGTAAAAACAGTTATGCAAACAGGCGTAAAGTTTAGCGTTTGCGTGGTTTGCAGCGATGATTACGGTGTATCGGAGCAATTAAGCGCACTTGGAGTTGAACTAACTCATACGGGAGAGATGCTTACAAACGCTCTTCAGAGCGATTATAAAGTGATTACATTTTAATTAATGTTATGTACCTAAACGAACGCGTTCGTTTAGGTAGCAGGGACTGTGCGTCCCTTGCAACCCCCTAAAGCTACGAAAAAAACAAGTTTTTCGAGATTTACAGGGTGTTTTAGGAACTTTTTGTAAAAAGTGCGTAAGGTCAGATTTTAATATTGGATAAAAATGAGATATTTATTAGTTTTTTTACTGCCTTTTAGTCTCTTATTTGGCGAGACTGTACTAAATTGTGTCGGTTCTACGACTATGCAGCCCATCATTGAACAAGTTGTGCAAAAGTACAAAGAAGAGAGCGGTATAAAACTAAACATATCCGGCGGCGGTAGCCAAAATGCAGTTGATTCTCTTCTTTCAAATAAAATAGAAATCGGTATGGTCAGCAGAGATTTAACCCCTCAAGAAAAAAATCTTCTCTCCTATGTAACAATCGGTTATGACACTTTAGCCTTTCTAGTAAATAGTGACAATCCGCTTAATAATATATCAAAAAAAGATTTGCTAGAGATTTATACGGGAGAGGTCAAAAACTGGAAAAAATTTAACGCTAATGATGAGAAAATTCATCTAGTTTCAAAAAAAATAGATCGCGGAACACTAGCTGTTTTTGAACACTATACCGGTCTTTTCCACCCTAAAAGTCTAAAAAACAGCGATAAATCAAAAATGATAGATGCCTCGGCTTGGGAAGCAGGAGCAAATCACGACATGATGGTTTGGGTAGGGGGAATTCCAAATAGCATCGGCTATATATCTGCCGGATCTGCCAGTGCTATCGTAAAACATGGATTGCCTATAAAAATTTTGTCACTGGAAAATATCCATCCATCAAAAGAAAATATCAAAAATCAAAGCTATCCGATAAGAAGAGAGCTTAATTTAGTTTTTTTAAGAACCAATAAAGAGGCGGAAAAATTCGCCTACTGGATGCTTGAAGAGTATGGTCAGAAAAGTGTTGAACAAAATCTTTTTATAAGAGTAAAATAGTGAAAATATCTTTAACCTTAAAAATTGTAATATCAAATATGTTAATTTTAATTATCTCTT
>CAYHRD010000052.1:0-11615 GCA_964358925.1 uncultured Sulfurimonas sp. | reverse complement strand
AAAACAAACTAGAGTCAACGGTTAGAAATATCTCTGTAACTCAAGTGAATGTTACGGCTGCTGAATCAGCTATCCGTGATGTTGACTTTGCACAAGAATCTGCAAACTTTGCAAAACATAATATTCTTGCACAGTCTGGCTCATACGCTATGAGTCAAGCTAATTCTGCTCAACAAAATGTGTTGAGATTGTTACAATAGTAACAATCGGTAAAGTTGCACAGCAACGATACGCGTTTCTTTAGAAAATGTCCTTAGACTACTTCAGTAGTCTAAATAAAACAGCTGTAAAGCTATGAAGTCCTTAGTATCAGCCAAAGGCTGTTGCTAAGGGTCTTTAGAAAACTGTTGGGCAGTTATCAGACTTATTGTTTTTCCATCTCCCCCAAAAATTCTTCTATGGCATCTATGTATCTATTTACTATATTTAAAATACCTTCAATGAGTGATTTATCAAGCTTTTTAAAATGTTGCATAACTTTTGTTATCTCTTTCGTGTTTTCAATATCGGTAATATACGGAATTACATATCTAAGATAAAGAGTCAGAGTGAATATAATTTGACTATCTTCTCTTGCGTTTGATTTTAAAATATCCGAAAGAAGACCAAAGAGGTCGTACATGTATTTGTCTTCGTTAAGAAAACTTTTCTTTTCGTATTCTTTGACCAATTTGAGAATATCATATCCATTTTGCAGTCTCTGTTTTGTTTTGGCTAGGCTGTTTTGATCCATTCCTGAAGCGGAGTTGGTTTGAAATAGAGTAGATATTTTATTGTGAAGTGCAGATTTGTCTATTTTTTTATATTCTAGCTGTATATCTTTTGGATGCATAGGTTGCGTGTTGGCGAAAAAAGCCCCTTGATTTAGATTGTATATAACTTGTGTTTCATCTTTTATACTTGAAAAAGTATTGGACAGTACGCGTATGGAAACCAAAAAGTCAGCCGTTGTGTAAACGGTTTTGCTGAAATTTCCTTCAGTTTGAATCATGCTGTCTCGAAGTGAAATAATGTTGCTTATCTCGTCTGCTTTGCTTAAGTCATGAATATTATTTTGAAAGTGATCAGTAGAATGTGTGGCACCTGTTTTTTGGTCAAAAGCAAGGTCCAATCCAAGTAAAAATATTTTTTCAAACCCAAGCTTTACTGCCAAAACAGCCGTCATAGAGCCTACACATGAAGCAGATATTGAATCAAATCCATCATAATTCTCGCCATCATCTAGAAAATATATATTTTCTTTATTTAGTATGTTTATGAGCAAATCAGGAACATGGGTTCCAAATATAAAAATAGTATCTTTAAGGAATGTTTGCGTATCAACGCCATCGAGATGGGTCATACAGCTTCTGCCTGCTTGTGTGTATCCATCAATTTGAGTGACTATGTCCGGCTTAATGCCGTTGATGTACAGAGTATTTAAAATAGCACTGGCGGCTATGATTACAAATTTATCTTGGTGTTCTTTTAGCCAGTCCATATTATTTTTTAAAGAAGGTCCAGCAGCTAAGACAAGAGCAGGGGTATGTGAAAAAAGTGATTTTGCAAATTTAGTTGCAATATTGATTGTTTTGTATCCGCCGGCAATTCTTTTTAGCGGTAGAAGATATTTGCTTAGTGAGATGTCATAAGGAAAAACATGCTGTGATTGTCGTGCAAGCTGAGCTTGAATAAGTTTTATCTTTGTGTTGTCGTGAGCAGGAAAATGAAAATATTTTAAATATCTGTTGTTAAAATAGGAGTATTCCAAAAACAGGGTTACTGTATCTGCAAATTGATGTTGATTTTGTGCTACGGAAAAGGTAAGTTGCGCTGTTTCGGCTAAGTCGTAGTACGGAGTAGTAAATAACGAAAGCCTAAAAAGCTCAATATCATCTTCTATAATCAGATAATTAGATGATTTTATCTTCTCATTTATACTTACTATGTGCGTACCGATGCCAACTCCAATAAATATAAATTTGTCAATTATTTTCATCGTGGTTGTTTTTGGTGCCACTTTCATGGCGATATGCATGATTGGCAAAACATCTCTTATGTCGGAATCTACGAGTTTTTTTGTTCTAATGATGTCGATTTGTTTTTGCGAGACAATATAGTCAAGCACACCCTCAAAAAGTGAAGAAGTTTTGTTGAAGTTTACGGTTTTAGCTGCTTGTTTTGCGTATTCATTTGAGTCGCAAGCATAGAGAAGATTGCCGGTAGCAAGCTCAATGACATCAAAATAACCGTCTTTGTATTCTAATTCATATTTTGGTGTTAATGACAACTCTGATGTGTCAAAAATTTGTAGATTTTTGAAGACATCTAAATGGTTGGTAGAGAAATATTTTAGATTTTTTTCATACATCATCAATGCTTTTGTTTCTATTTCCTGCATGATTACATTTCCTTGCGTTTTAGTTTTTGAAGTCCACGAATGTATAGAGTTGTAATGTTTAGCAGATGAAGCGAGAGCATTTTATGTAAAGTTTGCACTCGATTTTTCTCGTTTGTCATTTGTGAATTATTGAAGTAATCAAAGATGTATTGCGCTACAAGTCTAAGATACTCTTGGTTGATAAATGCCAAATCATAGCCAACAGGGTTTTTTACCGAATAAAGCTCTTTCATCAGAGATGCAAATGAGGCTAGAAACTCATCGCTTTTGCGAAATGACAAATTTTGCCAATCATAAATCTTATTTTTAATTTCAAGTGCATTGGTTAGCATATTTTGCGTTAGCTCATATTCGTCATCAGATGGTTCATCGGAGCTATTTGTTCTAAATTCATTTAAAATATCGTGATATAAGATTTCTTTATCTATCTCTTCTGAGTTGTCTAAGATCAAATTTGATGGTTGTAGCGGAATTGTATTTGCAAATCTTGCTCCATCGCTAAGATTGTAAACGAGTTGTGTATTTTTTTTAAATCCCAAAGATGTTGCGTTGATTGAGTCGATGGAAATCGCAAATCCAGATGTTGTATATACTTTTTGTCCGAAATTTCCATCAACTTCAACGATGTTGTCATTAAAAATCATAGTATCTTTTTCTTCGGAGATGGAGGATATATCTAGCTCTCGTGTCTGCGGATGATTGACAGAGTGCGTTTGCCCGGTTTCTTTGTCAAGTGCTAAATCAAGTCCAAGTAAGTAGAGTTCTGAGACGCCAAGCGCAATAAGCAAAAGGTATGCCGTAGAGCCAACACAGTAAGCCGTTAAATTGCCAAAATCTTTTTTATAACTTGTTGAACTTTCAAAAAAGAAAACATTCTCTTTTCGCAAACTACAGACTACTTCTTGTCTTGTTCGTGAAGAGAGTAAAAAAATACTTTTTTTAAAAAAATCCATATTTTCTATATCTGTAAAATGCACAATACTCTCTTTAAATCCATCTAAATTAATAATGATGGCTGGTACAATCTTCTCTTTTTCTAGAATATTCAAAATTGCAGAAACGGCAACGATGATAAATTTTTGTTGATTATGTTTAAGCCATTTAATATTTCTTTGCAGGGATGGTCCGGCTGCCAACAAAATGACAGGTTTTTGCATAAGTGATTTGTAGTTTTTTAAAATATTTAAAAAGTTATATCTCTTTTTAATATATTCCAAAGGGCGAAGATATTGCTCTAAGATGGAGTTGTAGAAAAAAAGATGGTGTGATTGGGAGGCGATACAAAGATGAAACTCAATAAACTTCTCTTCATTATGATGTAACATATGAAAATATTTAATATAGTGGTTTAGATAAAAATCGTGATTGAAAAAATGTGTTGCCTTGCAAGCAAATTCTTGTTTGGTTTCAAATACAGAAAAAAATAATTGTGAATTATTTGCAAGCTCATAATATGATACGGCAAACAAAGAGAGTCTAAAAAGCTCTAAATCATCTTCTACTATTAAATATGATTTTGCTGATATTTTCTCATTTATTGCCGTGATATGCGTACCGATACCAACTCCAAAAAATATAAATTTCTCTATATTTTTCATAGTCTTGCTTGTTTCTTTTTGAATGTAGTTTAAAATATCTGCATGACCGCTTAGATTGTTTTCAAAAATAGTAAGTTTTTGATATTTTATAAGATCTTCATCAGATATAGAAACTCTCTTAAATGTTTCAAATAAGCCGGATTCTCTCGAAAAATCAATTTGTGTTGTTGCTATGGCAGCGTATTCATCGCTACTTACGCCACTGTGGTTATAAAAATGTCTGTTTGATGCAAGTTCAATAATGTCAAAAGCATTGTTTACATAAGTCAATTCATATCTATTTTTATATAAATTTTGTTCAACCGCCGAATCTAAAGCAATTAACTTATCATATATATCTGGATGATATTTTTCAAAATAAGCAATATTTTGTAAAAATGTTTTTCTTGCAGTAGTTTCTACTATGGTTTCGTTGTTCATTGTCGACCTTGCTTTTTATGCTTATGAGCAAAAATCATTCCGATGACTTAATAAAGCTTTATAGGCTAAATCCATCATCAACTATAATATTTTGACCATTTACATATCTGCTCATATCGCTTAAAAGATACAAAAGTGTGCCTTTTAAGTCGCTTTTATCAAGCATTCCTTTTGTTAGGCATTTTTCTTGATATTTCTCTAAAAAAGAGTCTGCTTGATTGTCAAAGATTCCTCCCGGACTAATAGCATTGACGCGAATATTTGCTCCTTTAAAATATTTTGCCATATATTTGGTGAGATGCAACAATCCTGATTTGATGACGGCATATTCAACGGGTACCGTCATAGTTGTATCTTGATATATTTCAAATCTTGGAGCCATGACCCCGTAAATGGAAGATATGTTGACAATGTTGCCATAGCCTTGTTTTTGAAAATATAGTGCAAACTGTTGAGAGGTTAGAAAATATCCACCTAGATTTAAGTTGGTGTTTTCACAAAAACTGGCATACTCAACATTAAAAAAATGTTTGCCATAGTCCTTATTTCTTGGGTAAGCGTTGTTTACTAGTGCATCTATTTTTCCATATTTGTTGTTTAGATAGGTTATGCACTGTTCGAGTGATGATTTTGATGTGATGTCTAGCTCAACAAAATCTATGTTTTTGGAGTCTAATTCTTTTGATAGTTCCTCTTTGACTCTGTTGCCAATATCTTTGTTTATATCTGCAATAATAGCTATGCCCATATGCTCAACTACGCTTTTTGCAAACTCTCTTCCTAGCAATCCAGCTCCGCCGGTAATGACAATTACCATATTTTTGAGAATCAATTGTATCTCCTAAATACAGGTTTAATCGGATTGCCTATCAGATATTTTTCATATCCTTCCGATACCGCTTTTTTGTACACTTCAAATGTCTTTTCCAGAGCTTTTTGTGTCAATTTAAGTTCTTTGTCCCCATGTGCATAGCTCAAAGCAATCCACGGCATCAATACACCGTTTTTAATCATCTCTTGAGAAAAAAGTGTTCTTAAGCCTAGTGAATTTTGCCCATCTTTATCAAAGGTGAGATAGTACGGACTGCACTCAACTCCGCCGGCGATAAAGTTTTTTTCTATGCCGTATTTTTTTGCGGTGTCGTTCATCAGCTCAATGAGTTTTTTGCCGTAATTCCATAGATGATTGATAACATCGTTTTCTTTTAAATATTTCACTGTTTCCACAAAAGCGCCCAAACCGCTCATCTCGGCTCCGTGAGTTGTTGAAAGTAAAAATAATCTTTCTCTGCCTTCGAATTCGATGCTCCCGAGCTCCATAATCTCCCGTTTTCCGGCAACTGCTGCTA
The DNA here is from genome assembly GCA_964358925.1 of uncultured Sulfurimonas sp. Lineage (GTDB taxonomy): Bacteria > Campylobacterota > Campylobacteria > Campylobacterales > Sulfurimonadaceae > Sulfurimonas. Next base: position 5,868 of record CAYHRD010000052.1, on the reverse strand, counting down.
CGCTGAACCCGTTTGCCATCGCTTTTCCGAAAGTACAAAGATCGGGTTTAATATTGTAGTAATGCTGTGCCCCTTTTAGATGCCATCGGAACCCTGTAATCATCTCATCGAGAATAAAGACGGCTCCATTTTTTTCACAAAGTTCTTTTACTTTATGTAAAAAATTATTTTTCGGATGTTCTGTAGCTGATGGTTCAAGAATAACACACGCAATCTGCTCAGGATACTCATTAAAGAGTTTTTCTAAACTGTCAATATTGTTAAAATTGAACATTTTAGTATTGTCAATGTCTGATTGAGGTATTCCGCGCGTAATTGGAGTTGAACCGATAAACCAGTCGTCATAACTAAAAAATGGCTGTTCCGCACATCGTGCTATCATGGTGCGACCTGTATACGCACGACTGAGTTTAATAGCGGCAGTGGTCGCAGTAGAGCCGTTTTTGGTAAATTTTACCATATCAATACTGTCAATCGTGTCTATCAAAAGTTCGGCAGCTTCTAACTCAATCATGCTTGGTTTTGTAAGATTATTACCGTTTCTAATTTGTTCAATCGCCGCATTGTCAACCGTGTCATTGGCATATCCAAGATTAACCGCTCTTAAAGCCATCCCGTAATCTAGATATCTATTATCTTGATCGTCATAGATGTAAGCACCTTTGCCCCGTTTAAGAATCTGTGGAGCATTTAAAGGATATTGATCAAACCCTCTGGAGTAGGTGTGAGCTCCTCCAGGAATTGCCTTTAGTAGTCTATCTTGATAAGTCATGTTTTCCCTCGCTTAGGTTTTCTAATTCATATAAGTTTTTTAAAATATTATAATCATCTAGCAAGGTGTTTGGGTATGAGGATTTTTGTCCATTTTTTAAATTCTCAACTCCTTGAACAAATGCTCTGATTTCATCAATATATGGTTCTTCAGGATTAATATATTGTTTTTCTACTGTGCCGGCATCAAAAGAGAGAACTTCCCATTCATTCATATCTGTATTAATATATTTTAAGGAATTTGTATCGCCACTGAAAGTAATTTCGCCCTTTGAGCCCAATACTCTGAATTCTCTTGTTGCTTTTGGGCGAGATATTACTTCAACGGTAAGATTTCCTATAACATTTTTTGGGTATTCAAATAAACAGTGGTAAATGTCGTCAATATTTGCTTGCATATCTGTTAATTTTCTTCGGACGCACGCCAATGGCTTCGCTTCGCCAAAGATATCGTTTAGCCATGTCAGTTCAAACGGTACGATTTCTCTGCACCCTCCGGTATGCGGATTTGAAACATAAAAATCTTGTATATCTTCCCATGGATGCCAATCAGGCAGATATTGACCTGTATGATAATTGTAATTTAAAACTTTTCCGATTGTGCCGGCATTGATCAGCTCTTTGATCTTTTTTGGTCCTTCGTAATAGCGCATAGTACACGATGGAGCCATTAATATGTTTGAATGCTCTGTTTTTTCATAAAGTTCAATAATCTTTTGTGCATCGACAACAGATGCTTCAATGAAACAACTAATCCCGTGTTTCTCCGCATAATAAGCATAGTGCATATGTAAATCAGGAGGTGTTGAGATAATAAAAATATTTGGTTGAAACTCTTCTATGGCTTGGTCAAAGTTATTATAGAGAGTGTTAATGTATTTTGATGCCTCTTCGGTTCTGTCTGTTCGTGGATCAAATCCTGCTACATTTTCTTGAGTGTTGCCTAAAGCAAGAAGATTTCGGACTCTTCTTTTGCCCATAGACCCTAATCCTATAACCAAAAATTTCATTTTAACCCCCATTCGTATTTCATAATATTTTCAATCGCCAAGAAATCATAAATATCATCTATTTCATAGCATTGATATCTTTTTATTTTATAGAAAGTGTTTCTTTTTGTGTAGAAAGTTTTTTCATTTAATAAACTATCTGTTTTGACAATGTATGCAACGCCATATGGAAAGAATGCTTCGTCATTATCTTGTCGCCTTGTTGTCATTTGCAGTGTGTCGCAAAAAGCTTCTAAGGAGTTTGCGTTAGTAATTTTTTTCATTATTGACGGATGTTCATGTACTTCCCCAATGCTAACTATTGAATCAAAATCATTTTCTTTTAAAATCATTTTTTCTATCATATTGTCAATATCATCGTCTTCTCTTAGAGGTGATGTCGGTTCAAGCAAAACAATATAGTCAAATTTTTTATTTTGCTCTTTTTGATAAAATTCAATCGCATGTTTTACTGCATCAAATGTAGTTGATGTATCACTTGCAAGTTCAGTAGGGCGCAAAAATGGGGTTGATGCTTTGTGTTGTCTGGATATGGTTGCAATAGTTTTGCTATCTGTTGTAACCATAACTTCATCTATATACTTACTTTTAAATCCAGCTTCAATGCTCCATACTATGAGCGGTTTACCACACAACTCTTTGATATTTTTATTGGGCAATCCTTTACTTCCACCTCGCGCAGGAATGATGGCTAAAAAAGTTTTATTTTGCAGCATTAAAAGACCTCGTTAAATTCTCTATTGGCTCTATCATATTCTTCCATTTGACCAATATCGAGCCAGTATCCATTGAGTAAAAATGCCGTAACGGTTTGTTTTTTGTTTATAAGTTTTTCAAAAAGTGTAGGCATATCAAAAAATTGCTCTTTGGGAATATAATTTAAAGCTTCCGGGCAAAGTACATATATACCGGCACTTGCGTTAACTGTTTGTATAGGCTTCTCTTTAATAGATAATATTTTGTTATTGTCTATACTAACAACACCATACGGAATTTGAAAATCATATTCACGAACACACATGGTAGCCATAGAATGGTTGGATATATGATAATCTAAGAGATATTCAAAATTGACATTGGTTAATAAATCGCCATTCATGATAAAAAATGGTTCATCAGGGATAGAGGTGAGTAAACTAAGCGCTCCGGCTGTTCCCATACGCTGTTTTTCTAAAATATATTCAATGTTTACGCCAAATGCGCTTCCATCTCCAAAATATTCCTGAATTACTTGTGATTTATAGTTTACACACATTACAATATTTACAAATCCGTATTCGGAAAACTTCTCTACAATAGTATGAAGAATTGGTTTATTACCAACTTTTAGCATTGGCTTAGGGGTAACTTCTGTTAGTGGTCGAAGTCTACTGCCAAGTCCTCCAACCATTAAAATAACTTTGTTCGGCTTGATAGTCGGAGTAACAAGTTCTCTAATTTCTTTAATACCGATTACCCTGTTTTTATCATCTACAATGGGAATCTGATGCAGTTTTTTAACTATTGCCTTTGTAAGAATATCTTCTTTGGTGTCGGCAAGTGTTGCTACTGTCGGTGTCTTAAAAATAATACTTTCAATACTATCATCTAGTGAAAGATTATTTAATAATCCTCTTCGTAAATCACCATCAGTTAATGTGCCAATCAACTGATTATCTTTGCCGACAACAATAGCAATTTGCATTGCTCCATTATCTATTGTTTTTAATGCTTCTTTAATTGTGGCATTTGGTGCTAGTTTGATATTGTCTATAGATTTCATTTTCCCCCCTCAAGCTTAATGTTGTAAAATGATTTTTTTAAAATCGAATCTAAATCGGCTTTTTTTATCTCTTGCACAATGCTAGCACTTGCCATACCATCTCCATAAGGGTTAATTACGGTTTTAAGACTCTCTTGAAACTTTTGTGTGTAAAGTTTTTCAAAGGCTTGATAAATACTTTCTTGTAGAGGTTCGCAATCTATCACACTATCGGCTTTGAGTCTTCCCTTTTGTCTATCGCCGATGTTGATGGTTCCAATCTTAAAACTAGGGGCTTCAGCTAAACCGCTGGAACTGTTTCCTACCATAGCATCTATAAACTGCAAAGCACTTAAGTATCTCAGTTGACCAAGTGATGTAAAGCCTGCTGATTTATTAGAATTTTTAGTTATATATTCATCTATCATTTTATTTATAACTCTTCCATCAGTGTCGCTATTTGCTTTTGTAAAGATTATATTTGTATTTTTTAACTTATCAATTGCATAAAGAAGTTCGCCAAACTGCTCTTTTGCTGTGGAATTTTCTAAAGTAACAGGATGAAAAGTGACTAAAATATTCTTTTCATTTAGTTTAAAATCAATAGATTCTTCAAACTCTTCTTTTGTTAAAAGTTTTAGCCTTTTGATATTTTCTATTCCCATTCCACCTACATTAAAGACTCTATCAGGATGTTCGCCCAGTTGAATCACTCTATTTTTATACTCTTTTGTAGCAGTAAAATGAAGATGACTCATTTTAGTTATACTATGTCTTATGGCTTCATCAAAGGCACCCTCAGTCGTCTCTCCGCCGTGAAGATGAGCGATAGGCAAACGCGCTATCATAGCGGCACTTACTGCGCTAAAAATTTCGTATCTATCCCCTAATACAATTATAATATCAGGCTTTAACTCTTCATAAGCCTCAGCAAAAGAGATTTGAGCCAGTCCCATAGATTTGGATATGCCTACTGAAGTATCGGAAGATAAAAGCATCTCTATTTTTTTATCAATCTTAAACTCTTTTTCTATCTCTTTGTAAGTTAGTCCAAATTCCGGGCTTAAATGCATACCTGTAACTATGATTTGAAGTTCTAAATCTTTATCCGCTTCTATCTCTTTCATTAACCAATAGAGCAAACCATATTCAGCACGAGTTCCTGTTACTATACAAATTTTTCGTTTCATATCAGCTCATCTTCTTGATAATCTTTAGTTGCAATAGTTCCGATAATCTCATCCCATCTCATAGGATTTATTCCATTTCCGGGTCTTTTAATTGCAAGTTTTTCTTCACTAAGTATCTCACCTTTTTTAATTTCACAAGCTGCAACAATCGATTTTCTAGCGACCTGCATATTTGGGATTTCGCTTTTGCTTGGTTTTTTAATGCTGCTTCCAAGTGCGAGTTCAATATTTCTTATAGCTTTTACCATCTCTTTTAGTTCGTCTGGTTCAAGAGAAGCTTTGTGGTCGGGTCCCTCCATAGCACAATCAAGCGTAAAATGCTTTTCTATACAGCTAGCTCCCAAAGCAACTGCGGCGATGTCGACTTCTATGCCCAAAGTGTGGTCGCTGTAGCCGTAAGCTATATCAAAAGTTTTTCCTATAGTAACCATAGCTTTTAAGTTCACATCCTCCATCGGTGTCGGGTACATAGTATTTGCGTGCAAAACCGTAATGTTTTCTTTTTTTGTTCCGGCTTCTATAAGAATATCTAATGCATCTTCTATCTCGCCGATGTCAGTCATGCCTGTTGAGAGGATGATTTTTTTATTTAGTTTTCCTATGTGTCTAAGGTACGGCAGGTTTGTTATCTCGCCGCTTGGGATTTTAAATATCTCAAGCCCTAAAGTGTTTAAAAGCTCTATGCTGTCGTGATCAAACGGTGTGGAAAGAAACATTATATTTTTACTCTTGCAGTAAGCCATAAGCTCGTGATGGGTTACCTCGTTAAGTTCAAGTTTTTTTATCATATCAAATTGAGACTCTTCTTTGTCAGTTGATTGTTTTTGATACTCGGCTTTTTGTGCGTTTTTACTTACTAACTTTTCAGCTTTAAATGTTTGAAATTTAACGGCATCAGCTCCGGCTTCAACTGCAACATCTATAAGCTTTTTTGCAAGTTCAACGCTACCGTTATGGTTTACTCCTGCTTCTGCAATTATAAATACTTTTTTCATTTTGCCACACTCCCGGCTTTTATAAATCCGCTTACTTCAATATACTCTTTTGAAGTTGCATTGCTTCCGTAGAAAGTATCTTTTTTGACAAGAACACCGCCGTTTACAACCGCACCTGTTGAGATATGGCAATTGTCTTCTACAACGGCATCATGTTCAAT
>CAYHRD010000051.1:0-11783 GCA_964358925.1 uncultured Sulfurimonas sp. | reverse complement strand
GAGAGATACTAAAATCTGCTCTTTTTACAAGCTCTAACGATGAGATGGTTCTTTTAAAAGATATAGAGTTTTACTCTACTTGTGAGCATCATCTTCTGCCGATTATCGGTCGTGTGCATGTGGCATATATACCTGACGGCAAAGTGGTGGGACTCTCAAAGATTCCTCGCGTTGTAAATGTTTTTGCGCGTCGTATGCAGATTCAAGAGCAGCTCACGGAACAAATCGCAGATGCAATTATGGATACGATTCAGCCAAAAGGCGTTGCAGTCGTAATTGCGGCAAGGCATATGTGTATGGAGATGAGAGGGGTTGAAAAAATCAACTCAACGACAACATCTTCAGCTCTTCGCGGTCTGTTTAAAAAAGATGAGAAAACAAGAAGTGAATTTTTCTCTTTGATAAACTCTCCTAACGGTTCGCGTTATTAAACCTACTATAAATCAAGGAGATTTTTAATGCCTCTTTCTTCACTTAAAGAAAAAATCTCAGATAAAAAATATTCGGTCGCATTCGGTGAAATTGTTAAAATCAATGCAACCGTCATTACTGCCCGCGGATTAAAGGTCGGTATCAGCGATATAGTAAAAATAGTATCAAACGACACAAATCAAGAGATTATAGGTATGGTTACCGAGATAGACGGTACGACTTTTTTCATTACTCCTTTTAGTTTTGTCGAGGGATTTTGCTCCGGAGATAGAGTATTTTTAGACCAAACAGGCTTAAATATTCCCGTAGGTTCATCTCTGCTTGGGCGAGTGGTAGACCCTTTTATGAGACCTATTGACGGCAAAGGAAGTGTGAACAACTCAAAACTCTCTCCGATTATCAAAGCTCCTATTGCCGCAATGAAACGCGGTATGATAGATGAAGTATTTAGTGTAGGAGTAAAAAGCATCGACGGGCTTTTGACATGCGGAAAAGGTCAAAAACTAGGTATTTTTGCAGGAAGCGGTGTCGGAAAATCAACCCTTATGGGAATGATAGTAAGAGGTGCCGATGCACCCATAAAAGTAGTTGCTCTTATTGGTGAGCGCGGTAGAGAAGTTCCTGAGTTTATAGAAAAAAATCTAGGTGGAAATCTGGAAAATACCGTAATAGTAGTAGCAACATCGGATGACTCTCCTTTGATGAGAAAATACGGTGCATTTGCGGCTATGAGCGTGGCGGAATTTTTTAAAGACCAAGGTTTGGATGTTTTGTTCATCATGGACTCCGTAACAAGGTTCGCCATGGCTCAAAGAGAGATAGGCTTAGCACTCGGTGAGCCTCCAACATCAAAAGGATATCCGCCTTCATCTCTAACGCTTCTTCCTCAACTTATGGAGCGAGCCGGGAAAGAGGAAGGTAAAGGTTCTATTACTGCCTTTTTTACGGTTCTAGTCGAGGGCGATGATATGAGTGATCCCATTGCAGATCAATCCCGCTCTATTTTAGACGGGCATATTATACTTTCACGCGAACTTACGGATTTCGGTATCTATCCTCCAGTTCATATACTAAATTCAGCCTCTAGGGTTATGAATGACATTATTTCGCCGGAGCATCTCAAGGCGGTTTTAAAATTTAGAAGGCTCTATACTATTTTAAAAGAGAATGAGGTACTAATCCGAATCGGTGCGTACCTAAAAGGCAGTGATTCGGAGCTTGACGAGGCAATAAGTAAAAAAGGTGAAATGGAGAAGTTTTTAACTCAAAGTTCAATAGTAAAAAGCGAATTTGACGATACGCTAAATGCTCTTTTTACTATTACTAATGCTTAGTAATAATTTTGGAGTGTCTCCAACTGTCTCTTGAGGGTCTCTGCTCGGTTTGTGTAAAAGCTAATTTACGCGCTAAAACTTTTTCAAAATTTCTCATGATTTGATCTATTTCGTTGTCTATACCAAATACATCAATGTAAGTATATATTATCGCTTCAGCGCCTTTAAAATCTTTTCTCTCCATTAAGACACCGATTCTTGTATGAAAACTGACTCTTAAGAGATCTCCGATTTTATTGCTTCTGTTGTGCAGAGTTATAAGTTCGCCGAGTATTTTTTTAATATCTCTTATATTTCCCTCAAGTGCGTACTCTTCACACTTGAGCATAAGTTTAGACCAGTGATTTTCCAGCAGCACTCCCAACTCTACGGATTTTAAATCTTTGTGCATATCAAGAAGTTCGTAACAACTTTTAAAATCGCTCTCTTCATAAGCTTTTTGAAGAATTGAGACATATTTGTATTTTTTATGCAGCTCTTCTACTTCTTCCGCTACATGCGGGATTTCATCTAGTGTAAGCAATAGTTCTTTTGCTTTATCTATCTCACCGGATTTTATATTTACCTCTATCTCCTCTAAAGTGTCTTCTATCTGGTTATTTATGGCAATATAGTTTGGAATTTGCTTAAATAGTTCATTTTTGCTGACAAGTTTGTTAATAGTTTGAAAATCTCTCCTTTGGATAGCTTTTAAGAGTTCAACAAACTCTTTGTTTTGGGTAAGCAACAGTTTGATAAGCGGTTTTTTTGACATAACCGTGCTATATTCACTCAGCAGTGCTCTCGCACCGGCAATATTATTTTGCATAACATGTCTTTGGGCATTTACGAAAACAAGCTTAAATATTTGTTCCATTTTTTTGTATTGAACAGTTTTTTTAAGTGGTTCAAATTTGGAGCAGAGAGCATAGGCTAGAGCATATTTTTTTTCTAAAAATAGAGCTTGAAATCTAAGATAGTTTTTAAACGCATAAAAAAGATCTTTTATCTTTGTCTGTTTGGATTTTACATCTTTGTAGATATCTAAAATTTGTACAGCCAAGGCGCTATTTTGGTTAATGAGTGCTTTTGTGGCATCTTCATAGTTTTTTTCAAACTTCTCTTCAAGCATATTGTGTTCATTAGAGCCTTGAAGCATAGGCTCCCTCTCGATTAGCTCAAAAGCCTTTGCAAAAGAGTTTTGAAGTATAAGTGATTTTAATGTTGCAATTCCGGGAAGTTCAACATGCATGATTTTATTATTTTCTAGGGCGACTGCCAACGAATCGCTATTTACTATGGTAATTTTATTTATATGCGTATCAAATTCGATATATTTACTATGGGCTATTTTGAAGTTTTTTATATCAACGATTGTAATCGTATTGGATATTCCGCTAACCATAACATAGTTTGGATTTGGCATTATAATAATTTGTTTTATGTTTGACAGCGGCGTAACTATGCTTTTGTAACTGTTTGTATCAGTTAGTGAAAAAATATCAATTTTTCCATCGTCTCTGCCGCATATAATGGTGTTATCATCAATAAAGCACAAAGCATCGATACGAGCTTTACTATGAGTAATTACACTCTTGTTTGCTTGAGTATGCAAATCCATTATAAAAACAGCACCTCCGTACCCGCTACACGCAAATCTATTTTTATAAAAAGCAAAAGCGCTTACAAAATTTTTAATTTCTTTATTTTTTGAATCTATCATAGACCTATCATACGGAAAAGAGCAGAGTCTTGAGAGGAGTGATGATTGATTTATTTTATATTGAAGTACCCTGCCGTGTTTACTTCCGGCAATAATGTAGCTTGAAGATAGATCAAAACCGATAATCTCTATATCTTCGCCGTTTACTTCAATGGTGCAGATAACCTCTTTTGATAATATATCAATTATAGATATGACTCGATTGTTTACAAAGGCAAAAAGTTCTGAATTCGGGCTAAATGAACAAGCGTTCACGGAAGAGTCAAGATAGATATTGGCAATGCTTTTTTTGATTTCGCACTCATCGAAATCAAATATCTTAATTCCGTGAAGTTTAGTGCTGTAAGCAATCAGAGAGCCGTCTAAGACTTTTAATTCGGTAATGTCGGATTTGGCACTTTGGCACTCATGTATTTTAAGCATTAAATATTATAGATTAAAAAAGTAGTATTTGAACTGAAAGTTAAGGGTAAGATGGGGATTGAGCCGCATCTTGCGGCTCAAATATTTTATTAATCTTTCGCTTCTACTTCAGACATTGCCTTCATAAGATGTTTTCCCATCTGACGGTCAAACTCATCCCATGATTGATAATCTTTAAGTTCAGCCGCCACTTCAGACTTCACTTCATAGCTCTCTTTCCCACCCTCATAAGCTTTTTTAGCCCATTTCAAAACGACTTTGAAATAGTTCAAGAAAGGATCTATCGTTTTGTGCATTTCACCTGAAGTTCCGTGTCCAGGAATATATAAATCATATTTCTTGTAACCATTTTTTTGTCCTAAAATATCTTCAAGCAACTCAATATTTCCAAATACGCTAGAACTCTCATCCATTCCGCCGAGGCGGCAATCCATAAGGTTGTCACCCAACCACAATGTTTTTGACTCTACATGTTCTATAAGTACATCTGTATCAGTATGTGCGCGTTCCGGGTGAAAAACTCTAAAAGTTTCTCCATCAATTTTTAAAACATCCCCATTATTTAGGATTTTTGCCGGGAAATAAAACGGTTCATCTGTTCCTTTTAGATTTTTAGACAACCCCTCTAGGATGTTATACCAGTTTCTAGCCTCACCCTCTTTTGTTGACTTTATCATATTCGGGTGTGCATAGCTTTGTGCATCCGGATATGCCTCCGCGAATGCTTTGCCTGCAAACCAATGGTCGCCATGTTTGTGAGTATTTAAGATGGCAAGCACGGGTTTTTTCGTTACTTTTTGGAGTTCAGCAACTATTTTTTTACCTACATTGTAGTTTCCACCCGGGTCAATAACGATAAGTCCATTTTTACCCTCAATAAATGCAGGGTTGTTCATAAAGCCTTCGTTTTCAACACTTGGATTCATTGGTGGACCATGCATAATCCAAACATTTTTATGAGCTTTTTCAAATTTAAAATCACCGAGTTTTCCTAGCGTAAAGGCATTTAGCGATAATGAAAACATCATAGCAGCTGAAGCTAATAATATAGCTTTTTTCATTTTGTCTCCTGTTTTTGTTTTATTTGTTGAGGCGGGTATTATACTTGATGTAGAGTTAATAATATAAGTAAAAGTTAAAAGTGCAAATATAAATGAAGATAAAAAAGAGAAAGTGAGTATAAAAATCTCACTCCGTGCAAAAAGCAGGGAGTGAAGTTAAAAGCTAATTAGCAAGAAGGAACATTCCCGCTGTCGCTTCCGAATTTATGGAAGAAGTCATATAAATGAGGAAGAGTTTTATCATTTAAATCTGCATCTTCTGCTTTTGGACAAATAGTTTTAATCTCTTTTGCAAGATTTCCTGCTTTGTTAATATCACTCCATTGACCTTGAGTATGTTTGCCTGCCATAGCAGCTCCGCTTATACCACAAGCATCTTTTAATTTTTTAGAATAAAGTTTTAGACCCTTATCAGCATCTGCACTTGCAGTTGTTGCGCCAACACTTAAAATTAATGCTGCACTTAATGCAACTTTTACGATTTTATTCATTGTATCTCCTTTTGAATTGCGATATTTTAACTTATAAAAAATAAAAATAATATTTATTATAAAATTAAAATATAATATTTATAATAAAGTGTAACAATTTGTATAGTTTGAAGTAATATATGATAGTTTTTTTAGTTGATTTTGCAGATAAAAATATATTTTTTATTTAACTGTTACAAATTTAAACTTTTTAGTGATATTTAAAACAAGGAGCATAGATATAAAAAGGGGATAACAGCAAGGAATTTTCCTTGCTGTTAGAAGCTTTTAGTGAGAGTAAATAATTACGCTCTACCTGCAAGCATTCCGTACATAGTCATCGGTTTAAGTGCATAAACTTTTAGTAACCACCATATCCATCTTTCTTGTGTTGGGTCAAGTGGGAATGAAGGAGTTGGTTTTTTGCTCCAGTCGAATTCAGCAAGCATAACAGTTCCAAGACCTGTGATAAGTGGACAAACAGTATATCCAGCGAATTTAGCAGGTAGAGTAGTTTTACCTTCCATTGAAGCTACCATGTTTTCAACTAATACTCTATACTCTTTACGAGCAGAACCACCTGTTTTAGTCATTGGAAGTGCCGCAACATCTCCTAAAGACCATACATTTTTAAATTTAACATGTTGAAGAGTCTCTTTTTCAACAGGTACCCATCCTTGCTCAGAGCCAAGTGGAGAGTTTTTAACTTCATCAGGAGCTTTCATAGGAGGTGTTACATGGATGAAATCGTATTTAATCGGTTTGTAATCATGTTTAGTAACCATTACATACTCATCTAATGCTTCGTCAAATTCGCCTTTTTCTTTCCAGAATTTATCGAAAGTTGCAACTTTAGCTTCAGTATCAATTTCAACTAAGTTATGAGCAAAGTTCCATTTAAAGCCTCTTTTCTCAAATTGTTTAACGATAGCAGCATTGTATTCAGGGATTCCAAATAGAGCTCCACCGTTTGTGTTGAAAGTTAGTTCAACTTTATTTGCAACACCTGCTTTTTCCAAGTGAGCATGTGTAAGATACATGATTTTCATTGGAGCACCACCACATTTAATTGCAGTAGCAGGCATAGTAAATAGAGCTTGAAGTTTTTCAGCTCCAGTATGAGCTTTTGCTTTTGCTACTAACTCTTGAACACCTTTCCATGTATCTGCTGAACCGTCACGGAAATAGATTGAGTGAGTACCGTTTTTACCGATTTTTTGTCTTACAACAGCATTATCAGCACCAGATGAAGTAATTACTCCCTCTAAACCTTTAATTCCGCCGTAATTTAACATAAGACCAGTAGCTACGATTAGTTGATCATAACTTACATCTTCTTTACCGTCTACCGTTACTTTGTTGTTTGCAGGATCAAAAGCAGTTACGCTTCCTTTGATAAGTTTTACACCACTTGGTACAAAATCATCTCTCTTATACATAATATCTTCTTTATTCCAAACACCGGCAGCAATAAGAGTTTGTCCCGGTTGGTAAGATACTGAATATTGATCTGGCTCAATTACCGTAACTTCGATATTTGATGCAGTATTTCTGATAAGTGCCGCCGTACTCATACCTGCTAGACCACCACCTACGATAACTACTTTACCTTTAGCAGTGCTTGATGCAGCGCTAGCGTTTGTAGCTCCAACAGTTGCACCTGCAAGTACAGACGCTGCTAATGGAGACATAGTTAAATATTTTAAAGCTTCACGACGAGACATAATCTCAGGGTGCTTGTCAACTTCATTTAAAATCTCTTCTAAGATCTTGTTCTTTTTCATCTATTTTCCTTTTTTTGTGATAAAGTTATCAATTCTACATCCTTGAGGCTTAAGGGAGTTTTAAATACCACTATTTTTATCAGTTTTACCCCTAATTTTGCGTTAATGTATCAATTTTTTAACTATAAATTTTAATGAATAAATATATGTTTTATTTATAATAAGTTAAAGTGATGATGAAAATTTTAGCTTTTTTGATATTTTGTTACTCTGAGTTAACTTTTTATTGTTAGGAGTTTGAGAGTGTTTAATAAAGGGGATTTGTTCTTCTTTTATAAGAGAAATTTATTAAAGAGCTAAAAAAGCTCTTTAATTTTTTTAGTATCTATATCTGAAATATAGGCGTAAATCTTGTGCAGTTTCAACAGGATCCATTCCCATTGCTTTTGCTTCAGACATTTTCATTGCCGTACCGCCGTCTCCGAAGAAACCGTTTGAACCAGTATATTCATAATCTAAAAATGTATATCTAATTTGCATAGAGAAAACATCTTTTATAAGAGGTTGTGACCAGTAAGCTTCATAAGCATTACCGCGAACGGCAAGTTTAGAACCTATCATAGTATCTTCACCGTAAGTAAACGGTCTCCAATATTTTGAACCGTGGTTATACTCTAAACCGAATTTACCGCCTGTTAAGTTCGGCATTACAGCACCTAGCCAGATAGAAGTACCTGTTTCAGACTCATTGCTTCCCAACATACTTACATCGGTCATATTTACAGTTCCCATACCTAGTGCAGTCATATCTATAGCTCTGGTAATACCTATGTTTGGATGAGATTTTGTCATAGCTGCCGATGCAAAAAGTGTCGTTTCATCTAAGAAATCATTGATTCCATCACCTACACCATCAACTTTGAAAGATATTGCCATTCCGTCCATATCACCTGTATTTTTCATTGCATAAGCAGTTGGCATCTGATTTCCCATTGCATCAACAGTTATATTAGTTGCGATTAGACCCGGAACATGAAATCCTCTGTACCATGTAGTCTCAACAGAGTATTGACCATCGTCATACGGTACAAAGATAAATCCAGCCATATCTACATTGTCTAAGTTGTTTCCGTCTTTTGTGAAGTTAGGTTGAGTTGAACCGCCCACAGGAGCACCAAGGTACGCAGTAGCTTCGCTTGCCCAACCTGTTGCATTTGTTAGACCGCGACCAAGACAAAGTTTAACATACATTCCCGGAACATAGCTATCAAGCTTCATTGCTACCGATGCACCGTCAAACTCCATATTTATAACATGACCCATCGGAGATTTTGCTTTAGCGTCATCTTCTCTTAAGTTAACCAAGAAACCGTTTGTAGACGGACGACGACCGACACTTGCAGTCCAACCGATAGATCCTGTTCTAAGATTCCACAACCAATAAGCTTCTCTAACTCTTAATTTATCGTCTGCCAATGTTTCGCTTGATACCCAGTCAAAAGTATCAAATCCAAAACCTGTTCCTCTTTGTCCGTAACTAGCACCGAAAGCTTTATGATAAGCTAGCTGACCTTTAAACATCATCTCTTCAGTTGGAGCATAACCCATACCTAACCATAAGCGGTTTGAGTAAAGCGCATCATTCTCATATTTATTACCGTTTACGGTTTTATACTGAATATTGTCATAAGCAGTTCTAAAATCAACATTAAACTTTATGTTGTTTTGTGCAGATTGTGCATTTACTTCTGATATTTTTGTATCTTGCTTATTGTTAGCTTGTTGCAGCTGTTCAATCTTCTTGTTTAGCTCATCTATCTGCTTTTGAACATCAGCATCTGCAGCAAATGCCGCTGTGCTTAGGAAAGCAACCATAGATAATGTAACGATTTTTTTCATGTAAATCCCTTTTGTGATAATTTTATCAATATTACAATTTTAAAGCTTAATATGATTTTAAATATCGATTTTATTAAATTAAGTTATTTTAAAATAAAGGAATATAATAGACTTCTTTTCATAACCTAGATCCTGAATCAAGTTCAGGATGACGGAAGTTTTGAAATCCAATTTTTTACTTACTTGAAGGTATTATAGAAAAGAAGTTTAATAAATTTTATTCAAGAGCAGCTGTATGGAGACTTTGGAGTTAAACTCATTTTTTGAGATTGTGTAGTTGCATGAAATCTTTTTATCTTTTGGCATCTCTAAAACAGTTCTAAATGCGACTAACTCCAATGTTTTTGTTGAAGTAGGGGATTTTTTGAGTGTGATTTTTGAGTGTGACTTGTCGCTTCCCATAAGTTTGATGTCTACTATTTGGGCGTTTTTTAGTAAAAATTTCGGACGGGAGTTTGCTTCTCCGAAAGGCTCAAAACTCTCAAGAAGCGTGAGCAGTTCAAAGTCTATATCGTCAATATCTAAAATACCGAGTACACTATCTTTTTGTAAAAAATCATTTGGCTCAATGTTTTGAGCTGTTTTATTGATTGCATCTCTAAAGATATCAATCTTTTCTTCCTCTAAAAGAAGCCCTGCAGCCATTTTGTGTCCGCCAAATTTGGTTAAATGTGCCGAGTTTATTTTTATAAGTTCAAATATATTGACATCTCCTAAACTTCGAGCACTTCCTTTTGCCATCCCCTCTTTTATGCTAAGCACGATTGCCGGTTTTTCAAAACGATCCACTAACCTCGAAGCAACTATCCCGACTACGCCCTCATGCCAATCTTCATGTGCTAGGACGATAACTTGCGGGATGTCGGGTAAACTCTCTACCATTTCTATCGCCTCTTTTGTTGTTTGCGCTTCGTTCTCTCGTCTTTGTTCATTAAGAGAATTTAGTCTTTCAAACTGCTTGTAGGCTTGGTTTGTGGTATTTGTGGTTAAAAACTTCAAAGCGATGCTTGCATCTTCTAACCTTCCTGCCGAGTTTATGCGAGGTGCTATTTGAAATGCTATATCTTCCGAGGTTATAGGGTTTTTATTTAGAAAATCTTTCATTATAATAGAAGAGGGTCTTTTGGAGTTCATTAAAACTTTTAAACCCTCTTTTACGAGAGTTCTGTTTATATCTTTAAGCGGCATGATGTCGGCAATGATAGCGATACATAAGATATCCAAAAAGCTTTTCATATCTATGTAGAGGTTTAACTCTTTTTTTAGAAGCCCAAGAAGCAGCCATGCAACCTGCGCTCCGCAAATCTCTTCAAAGGGGTAACTACATGCCGAGAGTTTTGGATTTACTATGGCATAGGCGTCAGGCAGTACCTCAGGTGGTGTATGGTGGTCTGTAATGATGAGTTCAATGCCTCTTTGTTTGCAAATCTCTGCGGCTTCAATAGCGCTTATGCCGTTGTCTACCGTTATGATGAGGTCAGTATCTACTCTGTTTAAGATATTTGGACTTACACCGTAACCGTCGCTAAAACGGTTCGGGATTATTGCATCTAGCGGGTACGGAATTTGTCTAAAAAAGTCAACCATAATTGCAGTTGCACTAATGCCGTCTACATCATAATCGCCGACTACGGTTATACGCTTCTTATCTCTTATGGCATCGGCTATTTTTTTAGCAGCCTTTGAAGCATCATGAAGCAGAGCGGGATCTGGGATTTGAGATAGCTTTTTATCCTCTGTATCAAACCTGCTTGAGAGCAACTCAAAGAGATTTGATTTGTTTAGGATGGGAAAATCATCAAAGTTTCGCATATCTATTTGTAAACTACTCTTTTTGCGAAATATTGAGAGTTGCTTCCACAAATGCTAGGATTGATGGGTTTGGAGTCTGAAGTCTTGATGTAAATTCCGGATGAAATTGAACACCTAAAAACCATGGATGATCTTTTATCTCTACTGTTTCTATCAGTCCGTTTGATTCGCCCGTAACTATCATACCTGCATCTTCTAGCTGCTTACGATAAGTTGGGTTTGCTTCATATCTATGGCGGTGTCTCTCAAAAATCGTTTTTGCTCCGCCGTAAGCTTTGCGTATAATCGAGCCCTCTAAGGTGTCGCATGGATATTCTCCGAGTCTAAGAGTTCCGCCCATCGGTGACTTATGAGTACGAAGTTGTGTGTTTCCGCTTTGATCTAAGAAATTGTCAATGAGATAAATCATCGGATAAGGTGTATTTGCATCAAATTCTACAGAGTTTGCTCCCTCAAATCCAAGAACATTTCTTGCATATTCAACAAGTGTAAGCTGCATTCCAAGACAGATGCCAAGATATGGGATTTTGTTTACTCTTGCGTACTCGATAGCCTTGATTTTGCCCTCAACGCCACGGTTTCCAAATCCTCCGGCTACTAAAACGGAATCACAATCGCTAAGCAGTGCTTCGGCACCTCTTTCTTCTATCTTCTCACTATCAACCCAGTGAATATCAACTCTGGTGTCAAGATGTGCACCTGCGTGTATTAGGGACTCTGTTAGAGATTTATACGCCTCTTTTAGTTCGAGATATTTTCCGACAAAACCAAGAACAATACGATTTTTCGGTTGAACTATTTTTTTAACCAGAGAGTCCCATTCTTCCATATTTGGATTAAGCTCACCTAAACCCAACTCTTTTGAAATAGGTTTTAGAATGTTTTGTCTCAAAAATGTAATAGGAATATCATAAATAGTTGCGGCA
>CAYHRD010000050.1:9717-11882 GCA_964358925.1 uncultured Sulfurimonas sp. | reverse complement strand
GAGTTTGATAGTGAACATTTTTTAAAAGACCCGAATACTCCAAAACACTCTCAAGTATCATCTCTCCCCAACTTCCCTGCGTCTGCTTTTTGCCCTTAAGAGCGGTTGTGAGATTTTGCGCCTCTTGGCTGATATTCATACCCGCTTTTGTCACCTGCTCAATCTCTTTGGATAGCTCTGCAAATTTTTTTATGCTGCTCTCTTGTGACTCCTCAATCTTTTTCTTAAAAGAGTCGATATTTTCCTTAAACGGTTTTAAGATAGTATCTAGTGATTTTAAAGAAGTTTCATCAAATTTTTTGAGTTTGCCTTCAAGAGAGTTTTGCATAATTTCATTAAGTTTTAGCTCTAGTTTCTTGCCCTGCTCGTTAAACTCCGTTTGCAGTTTTATATTATTTTCTTGCTGTGCATATAGGTTTGCTTGAAGTTCGGAATTTTTTTCTCTTATGAGTGCATACTTTTCCCTAAGAGTCTCTATGGTCTCATTTTTTTTTAAAAGTTCTTGATTAAGTGTTGAAATGTTCTCTTTTAGCTCGCTTATCTGCCGATGTAAAAAAGGTAATGCTCCGACTTCTTGGCGCATTGCATCGCCCGCTTCCAAACTTTTTTTAAGCCAATATATCAAGCCTAAAGCAACGGTTGAGATAGCGACTATGCTTATAATGCTAAGAGGTTCCATTATTTACCTTTATGGAGTTATTTTATAGACTGCCGCGCTTCGCTCGCAGTGACGGGACTCTGTCATTAAGACTGCCGCGCTTCGCTTGCAGTGACTGTCATTGCGAGGCTTCAGCCGCGGCAATCTTAATTACAAGCGCGGCAGTCTAGTCTAGTTTTACTTATCTAAATGTTTTAAGAACTCATCCGGCGGAATAAACCCGACAATAGTTTTAGATTTTATTACCTCTAAATTTTTATCAAAAAAGATGATAACCGGCGGACCGAAGACACCGTACTTTTTGCTTAACTCTTTTTGCTCTTGAGTGTTTTGCGTAACATCTGCTTGAATAAGAACAAACTCGCTCATTTTAGCTTTTACGGCTTCATTTGAGAATGTTTTTTCATCAAGCTCTTTACATACGGCACACCACTGTGCGCTAAAATCTAGCATTATCTTTTTGCCTTTGTTTGCGCTAAGTAGTTCATCTAACTCTTTTATAGTAGTTACTTTTTGAAATTTCGGATGTGAAGATTTTTCTACCGCAGGCGCTGTTGTTACGGTTGGTTTTAAAAACTCCAACGGTTTGGTCATACTGCTTGAACCGCCCATAACACCGATAAAAAGAAGTGTCGAGTAGATAAATATAATCATACCCGCACTTTTTCTAAATATGTGAGCCTCATTTACAAATGCTCCCAAATAGAGTCCAAAACTGATTCCTAACATCGAGTAAAGAAGCATAATGACATAACTCTCTACTACCCTCTCAAGCATCCAAATAGCCACTCCCAGCATCATAACACCGAACACCGCACTAATCATAGTCATCCATGCACCCGGTTTAGGCATAAATCTACCGGCACTGACACCGACTAAAATAAGCGGGAATCCCATTCCTATACTCATAGAAAAAAGAGCCATTCCGCCAAGAAAAGCATCTCCTGTTTGACCGATGTAGACCAAAGCACCCGCAAGCGGAGCCGCAACACAAGGACCGACTATAAGAGCAGATAAAAAGCCCATTATTGCAACACCGACATAACCGCCACGGCTTGAGTGATGGTTTGAGCTTATTTTTGCAACAAAAGAGTCGGGAAGTTTAAGCTCATAAAAACCGAACATACTAAGTGCGAGTGCAACAAAAACAGCCGAAAACGAGTAGATAACCCATGGGGTTTGAAGCGCTGCTTGCAAGTTTGAACCAAATAGTCCCGCCAAAACGCCCGCTATCGTGTAAGCAACCGCCATAGCCAGCACATAGACTACGGACAACATAAATGCTCTTTTGGTCGTCAGACCCTCCCCCTGAGAGATAATAATGCCTGAAATGATAGGAATCATCGGAAATATGCACGGAGTAAGAGAGAGCAAGAGTCCAAAGCCCAAAAAGGTAAGAAGAACCAAACCAAAACTGCTATGCTTAATCGTATAGGCGATGGAATCACTCTCGGAAAGCTCTTTTTTCTCCTGTTTTACTTCTGTTTTGCTCTCTGTTTTGCTCTCT
>CAYHRD010000050.1:0-9617 GCA_964358925.1 uncultured Sulfurimonas sp. | reverse complement strand
TCTGTTTTGCTCTCTGTTTTGCTCTCTATTTTGGCTAATGCTTCACCGCTTTCAAGCTTTGAAGTATCTATCTCAAACTCGTAAACTTTCGTCTCCGGCTCATAACAAAGCCCCTGCTCCGAACACCCTTGGTAAGAGAGTTCAAACTCTATCTTTTTAACTCCTGCAACATTCGGCTCTTTTTTTAGATGTACGACAAATTTCGGCGACTCAAGATAAACCTGTTCATCGTGATGCTCAACGCTTTTTGGAGCGTCTATGCTTTTAACAGCTATGCCTGAACCCTCTTTTATATTTAACTTGAGAGCATTTACATAGAGGTATATATCTTTTGCTATCTCAACCGTTGCCTCAATCTGCATCTTTTCATTTACTTTAGCGGATGGTTTAAACGCTTCCTCAGGCATCAAAAACTTCGGCTGTGCCGCAAATAATAAAATAGATGAGAAGAGAAATAAGATAAGTTTTTTCATTGAGTATATATCCCGATTTTTATATGTGACAAAATTATAACAAAAAAAGCGTTTAAGGTTAGCTAGTTACTTAAAGTTACTTTTGAGATATTTTTCAAATAATTTCATTTAACAGCTATTAAATTCTAATTTTTTTACAGTAGTATAAGTTAAAATGATATAAAAAAGCTAAAAAATGCAAGAAAATAACCTTGAAATTTTACTTACTCCAAAACAACAACTTAAACAAAACATCAAAAAAAACAACCCTGATTTTAGATACTACAAATCGTTATTTAACATCACCGAAAATCTCGTAGTTATAACCGACGGCGACACGGTTATGGACGCAAACAAATCATTTATAGATTTTTTTGCGGCTCAAGATATTGATGTTTTCAGTTCCAATTTTCTTCTTCCGTCGGTTTTTCAAAAGATAGACAAATACGGTTATGTCTATGACGGATATTTACACAAAAGATGGTTTGAGCATATTCATAAAAAAGATAAAGATTACTATCGTGTGGGCATAATCAGCGCAAACAGACTTCATGAGTTTAATATCTCAATTAAACAATTTGAAGCAGCCCAGAATGTTTTTATAGTTATTATGACGGATGTTACCGAAATAATGGGATATAGAAACACTTTAGAGTACAACTTAAGATCCGTTTCAAAGAACAAAGAAGAGACCCAGTTTTTACTAAACCAGTACAACAATGCCATAGATATATCTAACCTAGTCGTAAAGATAGACATTAACGGAAATATCACTTATGCCAACGATGCATTTTGTAAAACTCTAAAACATACCAAAGAAGAGCTGATAGGTCAAAATATCAAGATTCTTTGTAATAAAAACGAAACCTACAGATACTATAGTTCAATTATCCAAACCATAAATAACGGTGAGGTTTATAAAGGCATTATCGAAAATGTAGACAGAGAGAGGGAAAGTCATTTTTTTAACACGACCATCGTTCCGATTAAAAATCAGCAAGGCATAATCATAGAGTATCTATCTATTCAAAATGAAATCACGGAAACGGTAAAAGCCAAAGAAGAGGCTTTGCAAGCTCTGGAAGCAAAGAGTAAGTTTTTTGACAAAGTCTCCCATGAGCTTAGAACTCCTCTAAATGCGATTATAAATTTTACGGATTTAGCGCTAGAGGCATATAATGAAAACTTAAATGATGAAGATAGCAAAGAGATGATTGAGTTGTATCTGCAAAGAGCGCATAAAAACTCTAAAAATCTTTTAAATCTTATCAACTCTCTGCTGGATCTCTCAAAACTTAAATCTACAAAGGAGCATTTTAACATCGGCGTGCATGATGTAACCAAACTTGTAAAAGAGAGTTATGAAAGCTGTTCAAGCTTAAATACAAAAGGGAGTGTAGATTATAGATTAAAAATAGATTTTATTTCAGGCTTAATAAAATGCGATAACTTTAAATTCAATCAAATTTTAATAAACTTGATTTCGAACGCTTTTAAATTTACGCAAAAGGGGTTCGTATCGATTCATCTAAGCGAAGTCGGGGATGAGTACTTAGTTGAGGTTGAAGATAGCGGAATCGGTATACCGAATGGGAAATTATCACGCATTTTTGAACCTTTTGAACAGGCTAGAAGCGATGATATCGGCACCGGTTTGGGTTTAAGCATAGTAAAAGAGTACGCAGCCGCAATGAACATTGCTTTAGCCGTAACCTCATCCGAGGGTGCTGGCAGCTGTTTTAGACTAAAAGCTAAAAAAATTATAACAAAAGAGCAGTAAAAATGGGTAAGTTAAAACTTCTTATAGTTGATGATGTAGAAGACAACCGTTTAGTTTTAAGGTCTATATGTAGAAAACTGGAAAACTTTGAGATAAAAGAGGCTGAGGATGGTCTTGAAGCCGTAGAAATGACGCAAGATTGGCTTCCGGATATTATACTGATGGATGTTATGATGCCTAAAATGGACGGTTATGAAGCGTCAAAAATCATAAAAAATCTCTATCCCGAGACTGTTATTATTATTGTATCTGCCGTTACGGATCCCAATATGCAAAAAAATATGAGTGAAATCGGTATAGATACATACATCCATAAACCGATTGACAAAGAACTGATTTTATTTAAACTCCAAAGCATAGGCGCATCTCTTCGTTTAAAGCAGGGGAAATTTAAAACTCTCTCAAGAAAAAATGCGCTAAATCCGTTTAATAGCGATATCCGCTCATTTAGGGTTATTTTTGATATCACCGATACCGAGTCGATGATGGATTTTGGTATGTGGCTCTTTGATCAGTGTGCAGGTAAGGATGTAGTGGCGTGCGGCAGACTTGATTTAATCATAGAGCTGTTTTATAAACTTATGCGTCAAGGAACAAAAAATCAGGAAGACTTGAGCATCATAGTCGAAGAGAGCTACGAAGAGGTTTACATAACGATTAAATTTGAAAATACGATTGTACTAGAGCCGAGAATGAATGAAATACTAAACGCATTTGAATCGGAATTTATTGTTCAAAAAAATATACTCTGCGCTAAACTAAGAAAATATGTTGAAGAAAAAAATTCAAATATCACAATAGAAACCAAAACAACAACTTCAACCCAGGAGATAGTTCAAAAAATAGTTGAACTAAAGGTTACCAAAGAAGTTCACACCGTAGCATCCAAAGAGAGAGAACTTTTAAGACAAAGTTTTACACAAAAAACCTGTGCAACCGATTATGTATCAGATATTGGTGGAGATATTTTAGACGAGATTCTTGATTTGGCAAGCTTGGATGAAGAGTGGAGAGAAAAACTAACGACATTTGAAGAGATGCCAAGTGATGAAAATCTCAAAAAATTTGCAAACGGAGTACTTGATGTTTATGCACATACGATTAACTCTCTCTTTGAATTTACGGCACTTGCATATGCTTTGACTTCACTGGGAGTTTTCTTAAAAGAAAAAGCCCACATAGTCGTACAAGATAGTAATAAAACAAAAACGCTTATTATGCTACTGGAAAACTTGGGATATGATCTCGTAACTTGGAGAAAGCATATTTTTGAATTTCAAGATACGCTAGATATTCACTATCTCGATAGTTCGTTTTTTAGCTCTTGTATGCAGATAGAGGGTATAATGAGTAACAAAGAGATTGATGTTGATGATGACAATGATATGGAATTTTTTTAATTTAAACCTAAACACAAGGAGAAAAAGATGGCAAAAACAGTAATAATCGTTGATGATTCAAAAGCGGTAGTAGCAATGGCGGAATTGGCGTTGGATGAGATGATTAAAAGCGGTGCGATAGAGTTTAAATCATACCTAAATCCACTAAAACTCCTAGATGCACTTCAAAATGAGAGTGAAAATTTTGATCTGCTTATAAGCGATATAAATATGCCCGAAATCAACGGATTGGAATTGGCAAAAGCTATAAAATCAAACAACAGATATAAAACTAAACCTATTATTATCTTAACGACGGAAAGTTCAAACGAGATAAAAATAGCGGGTAAAGAAATAGGGGTAACCGGATGGATGGTAAAGCCTTTCAGCGATGAGAAGCTTGTAAAATCAATCAAAATGGTATTGGGAGTATAAATTATGAAATCCAATTTACCACAATCCAAAAAGGAGCGTTATCTGACCTTTTTTTTAGGAGATGAGCAGTATGGAATCGCGATAGAACGAATAAGAGAGATTATCGCTATGATGAAGATTACGGGCGTGCCTAAGATACCTAAATTTATGAGAGGGGTTATCAACCTGCGCGGTTCAATCATACCCGTAGTGGATACCAGACTGCGTTTTGCGATGGAGAGCAGAGAAGCGGATATGCATACCGCCATCATTATCGTTGAAGTCGAAAAAGTAAATATCGGCTTTATAGTCGACAGGGTTGAAGAGGTAGCTTCAATCGATAAAGCAAGTCTTAGCGAACCGCCAAAATTCGGAAGTTATATAGATACTGATTTTATCTCGGCAGTTGCGCAGATGGGAGATAATGTCGTGATGATTTTAGATGTTATAAAGCTTTTTGAAGCTGATGAGATTATAGATTTAGAGCAGATACAAAACAGACAAATTGAGGGGGTTTAAAATGGGTTGGCTAGAAAATATGTTACTAAGAAGTAAGCTGATGTTGCTAACGGCGGTTTTGATGATTGCATTAGCGGTTGTAGGATTTTTGGGGTATAAGGCAGTTAATGCGTGGGAGGCGGATGTAGTCGAACTCGGAGAGGTTCGTGCAAATTCACTTGTGAGTGTCGGTACGATTCGTTACGGTGTTTTACTATTTGCGATTCAGGTAAACCGCTCTACGGGGCTAAAGGGTGACCCTGAGATGAAAACAAAGATGCAAAATGTATCGGAGGTTATGCAAAAAGGGTTTAGCATAATCGATGAGGGGTTAAACAACTATAAAAAAGTTATGCCCGTAGGCGAAGAAGCAGATGCGTGGCAAAAGTTTGTCGCTGACTACGAGCAGTGGCGAAAAAGAAATGAAATTTATAAATCGGATGTAATCGACGGTCTGATAAAAAGCAGTGATTTGGAACAAAACGAGATACTCTTTGGCAAAATGAGCGATCATCTTAAAAACATTACCGCTTTACGCATAAGCATGGAAGATAACATGCAAAAGCTATATACAGTCAACAAAGAGAATATGACAAAGACAAGCAAAAAAGCAAAAGAGCAGTCCGCTTCATATAAGGAACTCTCTATGATGGTTATTATTATATCTGTAATATTGGCAGTTGCCCTTGCAATTATAATCATCCGCTCTATTACGCGTTCAATCACTATGAGTGTAACTTCCATTAGAGACGGTGCAACTCAAATAACTTCAGCAAGCTCTCAAGTTGCCTCTTCGTCATCCTCTTTGGCGCAAGGTGCTAGCGAACAAGCGGCAAGCGTGGAAGAAGTTAGTGCGACACTAGAACAAAGTACCGCTATAAATACGCAAAACACGGACAATGCACTTCAAGCCGATATTTTGGCAAAAAATGCAAATGATTCTGCTCGTGCAGGTTATGAAAAAGGCGAACACCTCTCCCGTTCTATGAATGCCATCACGGAGTCGGCTACAAAGATTTCCGGAATTATCAAGGCAATTGATCAGATAGCATTTCAAACAAATCTGCTAGCTCTAAATGCAGCGGTAGAAGCGGCGCGCGCGGGTGAACACGGACTTGGATTTGCAGTAGTAGCCGATGAGGTTAGAAACCTTGCTCAAAGAGCGGCTTTGGCGGCAAAAGAGACATCCGTGATAATCGAAGAGGTACTCGGACAGATAAAAGAGGGAAATCAAATTGCTCATGCAACTCACACATCTTTTAAAGAGATAGTCGAACAATCTAAAAAAGTATCTGATTTAATCGGTGAGATTTCCATAGCAGGAAAAGAGCAAAGTGAGGGAATGACGCAGATAAATCAAGCAATGGGACAAGTAGATCAGGTAACGCAACAAGTTGCCGCTAATTCGGAAGAAGCTGCCGCTGCTGCAGAAGAACTAAACGCACAAGCAACTTCGATGATGGAAGCCGTTTACATTTTAGCAAAAATGGTCGGAATGGATACAGATATTGCAGTTGTTAAAACAAAAAGGGATTATATTCATCAGCCGGATATCAAAACTCCGCAAATGATGCATAAAACAGCTAAAGTTGCTCCAAAAAGAGTAATATCGAATAAAGCCGAAGAGATTTTTCCTCTGCATGAAGACGATTTAAAAGAATTTTAAAATGCAAATCAACGGCGATGAAATTACCATAGACTTAAATATGTCTATGGATGAAGTTATAAATTTTGAAGAGTTTATTCGTCCTAGAATCGAGTATATCGAAAAAATTGAGGTAGAAGAGAACTCTACGCTTACATCGAGTGTACTGCTCTCTCTTTTAGTTAGCATTAAGAGAACTCGTCCCGAGATAGAGATACCTTTTTTAGAAAAAGGGTGCTCAACTTCCCCTGTTCACGGAACGCTGCATTGGACATATCATGACTAAACAAGAAGAACTCAAAGCAATTTTTATAGAAGAAGCCAGTGAAATAGTTGAAAAATTAGATGTCGATATTATTCGTTTTGAAGAGAACTCAAATGATTTAGAGCTGTTAAATGAGATATTTCGCGGTGTTCATACTCTAAAGGGCAATTCTAACGCTTTTGGATTTACAAGACTAGGCGAATTTGTTCACCATTTTGAGGATTTGCTTGATTACTATCGCTCAACCAAAGAAAGCATAGAGGAGAATAATTTAGAGCTGTTTGTCGAGAGTGTGGATGTAGTCAGAGAGGTAATGAGATGTGAACTTGATTCCATAGAAGAGCTGCCTAAAAGCTACTTCGAGTGTTTGGAAAAAATAAAAATATTACTTGATATCAAGAAAAACAGACCTAAGCCCGTTATAGAGCAAAAAAGTAATAATCCCCTAAATGATTTGGCATTAGAATTTGCTTTGGACACTTTAGACGAGCAAAGGGATGAAGTAGAAAAAAGTATAATATTTCATCAAAGTATGCAGACAGATGGGTTAAATCTATATAAAATCGATTTAACTTTGGACAACGATTGTTACAAACGGGGGTTTGACTATTTTATCTTTTTAAAAATATTAGGTGAGAGAGCAACTCATTTGGAAAGCTTTTTTGATATGCAAAATATTCAAACGCTAGATGAGTTTAAAAGTGACGAAAACAGCATAAGCAAAGTAACTATCGTTATCTTAACGCCTTTGGTTTATGCAGAAGTTGAAGAAGTTTTTGAATTTCTATTTGACCACGAATACCGTATTGCTTTGATAGCACCGCTGCTCGTTGTAGAGCAAGAAACGCAAGCCGAAGTAAAGAGCGACTCCTCATGCAAGACATCGGAAGCAGTAGAAAGCACAACTTCAAAAACATCGGCAACTTCTTCAAATGCAAACACGCCAAAATCGACCATACGCATAGATACATTTAAGGTTGATGAGCTGTTTGACTCCGTCGGGGAGTTGGTAATCGCACAAAACTTTATAGCTCAAAGCGAAAAGATACGCTCAATAGAAGATGAATCGATTAGCCGCACCATAGAGACCCTCTCAAAAATCACGAAAAAGATTCAAGACAGAGTTATGAGTCTTCGCATGGTTGCAATCAAAGACACTTTTGAAAAGATGAAACGGGTTGTCCGTGACACATCTAAAAAAACTCTTAAAGAGATTCATCTTATCATTTGCGGTGAAGAGACAGAGATTGACAAAACTATGATAGACAACCTCTCCGACCCGCTTATACATATCATTCGCAATGCGATAGACCACGGCTTGGAATCTTGCGGCGATGAGAGAGTTAGTGCCGGTAAAAGCACAGAAGGAGTTATTACTTTAAAAGCATTTCACAAAAGCGGCAATATCGTTATAAGCGTAAGCGACGACGGCAGAGGGATAAACAAAGAGAAGGTGCTAAAAAAAGCGATAGAAAGAGGTGTTGTGAGTGAGAACGAAAATCTAACGGACTCGCAAATATTTGCTCTTATTATGCAGCCGGGATTTTCAACTGCAGAAGTTATCAGCGACCTTTCAGGGCGCGGTGTGGGTTTAGATGTCGTAAAAACCTCCATAGAAAAACTTCGCGGCAAGATAGAGATAGACTCCAAAGAGGGTCAAGGTACGACATTTTCTATAATTTTGCCCCTAACATTAGCCATTATCGACGGGATGCTTGTACAAACCGCCGATGAAATATACATAATCCCTACTCTTAGCGTCGTAGAGTCATTTCGCCCGCAAAGGGAGATTGTACATATTTTTAAAGGCAAAGGCGAGTTTGTAAACCTACGCGGAGAGTGTATACCCATAATTAGACTAAGCGATGTTTTTGATTTGAATGCAAAAAAAATAGAGGCTTGGGATGCTATTTTGATTTGCGTAGAGACTGAAGCAGGCAGAATAGCCATCCTTGTTGATGAACTTTTAGGACGACAACAAGTTGTAATTAAGACTTTAGGCAAATCGCTCTCAAAACTCAAAGAGATATCAGGCGGTGCAATACTCGGAAACGGCGATATCGCGCTGATTTTAAATGTAGACGAGTTGCGTCCGCTTAGTGAAATCTCTCATGTATGATATTGAACTAAGTCCGTCGGAGTTTAAACTTTTTCGCACCTATATCTATGAGAGAGTCGGCATCTCTCTCTCGGAACAAAAAAGCTCACTTGTAAAAAGCCGTCTAAATAAGCGGCTGCATGAATTAAACCTACAATCATTTAAAGATTATTACAACTTCCTCATTAGCAATTTAAGCGGTGAAGAGCTACTCTTTTTTGTAAATGCCATATCTACGAATGTAACATCGTTTTTTAGAGAAGAAGCGCAATGGAGATGGCTGCAAGAGCATCTGCCGGAGTTGATATCCACAAAGAGAGATAAAAAAATCAGAATCTGGTCGGCGGGATGTTCAAGTGGAGAAGAACCGTATACTATTTTGATGTTTCTGCAAAACCATTTGTCGGACTTTGATAGTTGGGATATCAAGATTTTGGCAACGGACATCTCATCAAAAGTTCTTACCCACGCGGTTGCAGGCTGCTATGAATCCAAACAGATAGAACAGCTGCCCAAAAATATAGTTATGCAATCTTTTGAAAAAATAAAAAATAATGATGAAATCAAATATCAGATAAAACCGTTTCTAAGAGACAAGGTGACATTTAGACTATACAACTTGGTCACGGATGAGTTCTTTTTCAAAAATAAATTTGATATGATTTTTTGCAGAAATGTAATGATCTATTTTGATAATGAAACAAGACATCGGCTAATAGGACGGTTTGCTCAGCTACTACAAAAAGGGTCTCCCTTGTTTTTAGGAAGTTCGGAATCTTTGACGACACATAAAGAGATACTAAAACTCTCCGGTTCTTCGATTTATAAAAAATTATAGGAAAAACAGTTGCAAAGTATAAAAAATAATTCAACGGAACAAGAAGCAAGGTTTGATATACATGAACTATTTTTCTCAATCACGGATAACCAAAGTACCATAGTTTCAGGAAATGAAACTTTTGTACGCATTAGCGGCTATGCAAAAGATGAGCTTGTAGGTCAATTTCACAATATTGTACGCCATCAAGATATGCCTCGTACGGTGTTTAAAACTTTTTGGGATTACCTAAGGGCCGACAAACCTAT
>CAYHRD010000049.1:0-11957 GCA_964358925.1 uncultured Sulfurimonas sp. | reverse complement strand
CTTTAGGGGTTAAGATATTTCTATCTTTAAAGATAATTTCTCCATCATATTTGTTGCCCGGATATAAATCATGTATGCGGTTAAAACTTCTAAGAAGCGTTGTTTT
Organism: uncultured Sulfurimonas sp.; assembly: GCA_964358925.1. Taxonomy (GTDB): domain Bacteria; phylum Campylobacterota; class Campylobacteria; order Campylobacterales; family Sulfurimonadaceae; genus Sulfurimonas. The sequence goes on along the minus strand of CAYHRD010000049.1, from coordinate 11,851 downwards.
ACCGCAGCCTGAAGGTCCGATAAGAGCTGTTATATTATGTCTTGCAACAGGCATTGACAGTTTTTTTATACTAGGCGTATCTGCTTTTGCATAAGTAAATTCAAAGTTTTTAACCTCTAACGCTTTTGGTTCGTTTATTTCAATAATTGTCGCCATTATCTACCTTTATTTTTTATTTCTCTTTTTTAATAAAAACAGTCGCCCGAATATGTTTAAAGATAAGATAAACATACTTAAGATAAATGCGGCAGCCCAGCCGAGTTTTTGCCAATCTTCATATGGACTTGTCGCATAGTTATACATAGTTACGGTAAGCGATGCCATCGGTTGATTCATATCCATATTTAAAAAATTATCATTAAACGATGTGAATAGAAGCGGTGCAGTCTCTCCCGCAACTCTGGCGACTCCAAGTAAAATACCTGTTAAAATTCCGGCTTTTGCTCCGCGATAAACGATTTGAGTAATTACTTTATATTTTGGTGCGCCAAGAGCAAAAGCAGCTTCACGCAGAGTTGAGGGAACAAGCTGCAGCATATCATCGGTTGTTCTTAAAATGATAGGTATCATAATAATCGTAAGCGCAATTGAACCCGCCCAACCGCTAAAATGACCCATCGGTGAAACTACAATCGCATAAACAAAGGCGCCGATAACAATTGAGGGAGCCGACATCATGATGTCTGAGATATCGCGTATCGTTTCTGATAATTTAGATTTCAAGCCGTACTCGCTTAGGTATGTTCCTGCTAAAACGCCAAGCGGAACCCCAAAAAGCGCTGCATAAGATACAAGCATAAGCTGACCGATAAGAGCGTGTTTTAAGCCGCCGTTATCATTTCCCGGAGGTGCTCCCTCATTGGTAAAGATAATCATGCTAAGGGCATCCAAGCCGTTTATAACTAAAACGCTAAGTATCCAAAGTAAAAAACCTATCCCTATAACTGCAGAAAGTGTAGACAAAACCATTATTATATTATTGATTAAAATTCTTTTTTGCGTGTGTGTCATTAAGCAATCCTTTTTCTTCGCAAGAAGTAGAATTTCGCAATAGAGATAATTGTAAAGCTGATAACCAATAGAAAAAGCGATAATTCAAATAAAGATGAGTAATAAAGAGCGCTATCGGCTTCTGCAAACTCATTTGCAAGCGTTACGGGAATCGATGTTGCAGGTTCGGTTAAATCTACCGAGATTTTATGAACATTACCCATAACAAATGTTACAGCCATGGTCTCACCGATTGCACGACCGAGTGCAAGGATAAACGAACCTATAATTCCTGCTTTTGCATACGGAATGATGATATCTTTGATAACATCCCATTTGGTTCCGCCTAGCGCATATGCAGACTCTTTAAGTATATCTGGAGTCGTGTTCATGGCATCTCTTGTTACCGCTGCCATAAACGGAAGTATCATAATCGAGAGAATAATTCCTGCTGTTAGCATACTGATTCCGATTCCGCCGAAAATATCACGGATTATCGGAACAAAGTAAAAAAGTCCCCACATACCGTATATAACCGATGGAATAGCCGCTAAAAGTTCTATGGATATGCCTACCGGTGCTTTTAGTTTTTCATGAGCTATTTCACTCAAAAATATTGCAATCCCGATAGCAATGGGAACTGCTAAAATCATGGCTAAAAAAGTTGATACTACCGAACCGTAAATAGCAGGAAGCGCACCGAATTTTTCTACATTCGGAGCCCATTTCGTATCGGTTATAAATGTAAATCCAAAAGCTTTTATAGACTCAACGGAGTGTTCAAAAAGTACTACAAATATCCAAGCGACAAGTAGTAGTACGCCAAAAGCAATAAGCTTTGTCGTGTTGGCAAAAATTTTATCGACTATACTGCTCAATAGCTATCTCCAATTATAAAAGTTTTGCATTTTATAATTTTTTGGTTACAAAAAGGTTACAAAAAAATATATACTTATGAAAAGGATTTTTTATGAAAGAAAAAAGAGAAATCGGTACGGATAGAAGACAAATAGACAGGGATAGAAGAAAAGAGTATAAAGAGGGGAAAGTCCGAATCTGGGTGAAGGAAGAGACTCTTATTTATGAAAAAGAGCTTATAAAATTGCAAGTTGAACTTTTAAAATATCAAAATCATGTCAAAGAAAAAGGGCTGAAAGTTTTGATGCTTTTTGAGGGTCGCGATGCGGCAGGCAAGGGCGGAACCATTAAAAGAATAACCGAGCATTTAAACCCGAGGGGTGCTAGAATCGTTGCGCTTGCCAAACCAAATGAGCAAGAAAGGACAGAGTGGTATTTTCAAAGGTACGCAGAGCATTTGCCGAGTGCAGGCGAGATAGTTATCTTTGACAGGAGTTGGTATAACAGAGCAATGGTTGAGCCGGTTATGGGATTTTGCAGCGATGAGGATTATCATAGATTTTTAAATGACGCGCCGACTTTTGAACAGCTTATAATAGATAAAGATACGAAAATTTTTAAATTTTACTTCTCAATATCTAAAGAAGAGCAGGCTAAAAGGCTTCAAGATAGAGAAAACGACCCGTTAAAGCAGTATAAACTCTCCGCTATCGATCAGAGTGCACAGCAGCTTTGGGATAAATATACGGCAGCAAAATATAAGATGCTAAAGGCGACAAATACGAAATATGCTCCTTGGACGATTATAAAAAGCGACAATAAGAAAAAAGCCAGAATAAATGTGATGAAACACATTTTAAATTTTGTAGATTATCCAAACAAGATTGACTCAAAAGAGATAACTGTGGATAAAGATATAATTATCGATGCCAAAAAAGAGATGCAAAGAATGGAGAAAAATTCTTTGTAATCATCTTGTAATATAGAGTATCTATAATGTCGTTAAACATTCGTAAAAGGAAAAAAAATGTTAAAGAAATTAGCTCTAGTTGCACTGATTGCATCTGCGTCTGTAAGTTCTGTTTTTGCCGAAGATAAAATAAACGGTGCGGGTGCGACTTTCCCTGCTCCTCTATATTATGATTGGGCATTTAATTATAAAAAAGATACCAATAATCTTGTTAATTACCAATCAATCGGCTCAGGCGGAGGAATTAAACAGATAGCTAAAAGAACCGTAAATTTCGGTGCATCCGATGAGGCGCTAGATACTTTAGAGCTTGCAAAAGATAACCTGTTTCAGTTTCCTGCGGCTATCGGTTCTATCGTTGTTGCATTTAATGTGGCGGGTATAGCAGATGAAAAATTAAAACTAACCAATGAAAATGTTGCAGATATTTTTTCAGGAAAAATTACGACTTGGAATGATCCTGCAATTCTTGCAAATAATCAAGGTTTAAATCTTCCAAACCAAAAGATTACCGTAGTTCACCGTTCAGACGGTTCAGGAACGACATTTAACTTTACATACTATCTTTCACAAAGCTCTAAGGCATGGAAAGAGAAGTTTGGAACAGGCAAGGCAGTTGATTGGGCTACGGGAATCGGCGGAAAAGGTAACGAGGGTGTAACAAACTTAATCAAACAGACTCCTTTTTCAATCGGTTATATAGAGCATGCATATAAAGAGAAAAACAATCTAAGTGCTGCTGTACTTCAAACTGCAAGCGGTAAATGGGTTATTGCAAAAGAAGAGAACTTTAAAGCTGCCGCAAAGTATGCTACTTGGACTAAAGAGAAACATTTTCACTCGGTATTGGCACTTCAACAAGGTGATACATCTTATCCTATCGTAGCGGCAACATTTATTCTGCTTCCTAGAGAAGGCGGCGAAATGAACAAGAAAGTAATAGCTTTTTATGATTACGCATTTAAAAACGGTGATGAGACTGCTAAAAAGCTAGGTTATATTCCTCTTCCTGAGGACACTAAAAAGATGATTAGAGAGTATTGGGCAGCCAATATAAAATAATCGTCGGATTTTACTCAATTCTCCCTCTTTTAAACTCTCCTAAAAAAGCCCTCTTTCTTGACCAAAGGGGGCTTTTTGCATTTAAAATCCCCTTATTTTACAATACTGCTTTAACTTTATAATTGAATCTTCTTATTAAATTATAAACTAGATTCCAAGTGACCGAAGGAAATATCTTTGTGGTACAAGCTTGGAATGACGAATTGCCCGTCACCCTGAACTTGATTCAGGGTCTAATTCGATAATTTGATTAACTATTTCTGTAATCTTTTCGTAACCTAGCCGTTTTATAATTCCCCAAACAAAAAAACAAGGGATTAAAAAATGAAAAAAATCGTTCTGTCTGCCGTAGCTGTATTAGCTATCGGTGCAACAAGCCTAAGCGCTTCACAACAATTTTATATAGATGAAAAAGGTCAAGTGTTTACTACATCTGCACCTGATCGTGTAGCTTTAAAAGATGAATCAAGCTCTGTATTTTCTAAGGCAAAAAGTCTTGAATTTAGCGGTACTCACTATTTTGGTTACACATCTGCAAATCCGGAGACTACTGCACCGACGGCAGATGCTTCTGTTCCTACAACGGTTGCCGTAGGAAGCGATACTGCTAAGTATGCAGGGAACTCTGCAGGTCTTGAACTTCGCCGTAACTATCTTCAAGTAAAAGGTTTTTTTAACGATAAAGATTACTGGCGCGTAACGCTAGATGCAACAAAAGAGCTTGCTTCATCAACAAGTTATGCAAATGCGTTTGTTAAATATGCTTACCTTTATATGGATAAAGTTCTTCCGTACACGGGAGTAGAGTTCGGTATCGCTCACCGTCCATGGATTGATTATGAAGAGCATAACGGTTGGTACTACCGTTCGTTCAACAAGGTTATGATTGAAGAAAAAGGAACTGCGACAGAATCGGGTGTTGACCTTGTAAACTCTGCAGACCTCGGGGTAAACTTTAAAACTAAAACAGATTTGTTTAGCTCGGAAATCGGTATCTTTAACGGTGAGGGTTACCATGCGGATAAAAAAGCGGCTAATCAAGAGAATAATTCTAAGATGTCTGTTGAGTGGCGCCTAACGGGTCATCTTATCGGCAGCGGAACTAAAGTTAGTAAAAATGACCGCTTAAAAGATACTTATGCTCATATCTCAACTTTTGGTTTGATTTCACAAAATCATAAAGACGATACTGTAGCTATAGGCGGTGCAAAAGAGTACGATCGTTCGTTTTACGGTGTTCACGCGGTATACAACCAACCGTTTTTCTTAATTGCTGCACAGTATCTTACTGCTGAAGATGAGGCTCGTAACCCTATAGCGGACAGCGGTAAAGAGTATGATGCTTTCTCAATCAATGCCGAGGTAAGACCTGTTAAAGATTGGACGATTATCGGGCGTTATGATGACTATAAAATTGATACGGTAGCTGCAAATACTGGTCTTAAAACAGTTTCGGCAGACGGTAATAAAGTGATTGCAGGTTTGGCATACAAATATAGCAAAAATGTAAGTTTTATCGGTTCGGCAAAATTCATCAATGAAGAAAAAGCAAACGGCGGCGACACAGGTGAATCAAAAGATGTATATATGTTTACTACCGAAGTTAAATGGTAAAATCATATAAAATAAAATAGTTTCTCCTTTTTTTTCTTTCTCTCCTAAATACAAAGCTCTAAGGGCTTTGTATTACCAAATCAAACTCATAAAAACAGATACTTAATACAATATAAACACCATTTTAGATAGAATACAAAAATTTTAATATTATTATGATGGAGACTTTAAATGGATGCTGCCAAATATATTTGGATGAATGGAAAATTTGTAGCTTGGGACGATGCAAAAGTTCATGTTCTATCGCACACTATTCATTACGGAAACGGCGTAATAGAGGGAACAAAAGCATACAAAACTGCTAAAGGTTATGCTATTTTTCGTCTAAACGACCACACAAGAAGACTCAAAGAGTCTGCAAAAATGACACTTATAAACATACCTTACAGCGTTGAAGAGATGAATCAAGCTCAAATTGAATTGGTTAGAAAAAATGAGTTCACAGGCGATAATGTCTACATTAGACCGTTTGCATTTTTAGGTTACGGCGTTATGGGAGTTTACCATAAAAATGCTCCCGTCGAGACTGTTATGTCCGCTTGGGAGTGGGGTGCTTACCTTGGTGAAGAGGGTATGCAAAAGGGTATAAAACTTAAAATCGTCTCCATGACAAGACCTGCAAACACATCAAATATGGGTAAAGCAAAAGCAACCGCAAACTATTTAAACTCTCAAATGGCGAAGTATGAAGCGATTGACTGCGGATATGAAGAAGCACTTTTACTTGATGATCAGGGTTATGTTGCAGAAGCGAGCGGGGCTAGCTTTTTTATGGTAAAAAACGGTGTACTTATAACTCCTCCAAATGACAACTCATTAGAGTCTATTACTCAAAAAACAGTTATAGAGATGGCTGAAAATATGGGGATAAAAGTTGAACGCCGCCGCATAACAAGAGAAGAAGTTTACATTGCCGATGAGGCGTTTTTAACGGGAACTGCAGCCGAGATAACGCCTGTTCGCCATGTTGACGGCAGAGATATCGGATGCGGTGCGCGCGGTGAAATGACGGAAAAACTGCAAAGTGCATATTTTGATATAGTGTTTGGTCGCAATAAAGAGTATGAGCACTATTTGACTTATATTAATTAATAGACTTCCTACAATCCGATTGTTCTGCCACTTGCGTGGCAAGCTTTAGTGCCACAGCGGCTAGCGTAGTTTGGCGGAATTACTTCCGACAAGCGTGATAAATAGAATAGAAGGAAAAAAAAGATGAAGGATAATATTTTAATGGCATCAGATATGAATGACTACTTTAACAAAAAAAAGAGCGAGGGCGGGGGATTTGAAAAGAAACCAGGCGGTGGAAGCGGCGGCGGAAACACTCCGCAGATGCCAAAAATAGATTTTAACTTTGGCGGCTCAAAAGCAGGCATTGCCTACTTTTTAATTGCCGTTGTTCTAATACTAGTTTTAGCAAAACCTTTTACAATCATTCAAGAGGGTGAACGAGGTATTTTAAGTACAAACGGTAAATATTCCGATCAATCACTTCTTCCGGGGCTTCATTTTATAATTCCTGTAATTCAAAAAGTTTATATAGTTGATACAAAAGTTCGTATAATCAACTATGCATCCAGTGTTGAAGCGGGAAGCGGAAATATGTCCTCCGGCATTAGTGTCAAACCTGCTATTACGGTTCTTGACAAGCGCGGCTTACCGGTTTCTATCGAACTTACCGTTCAGTATAGACTCAATGCACAATTTGCAGCTCAAACTATTTCAAACTGGGGCTTTAGTTGGGAAGATAAAATTATTAATCCTGTCGTAAGAGATATTGTTCGTAATGTTGTCGGTAAATATGACGCAGAAGTTCTTCCGCAGATGAGAGACAATATCGCTGCTGACATAGAAGCCGGAATAAGAAAGAGTGTAGCGGGACTAGAAAATGCTCCTGCTGATTTGCAGTCAGTTCAACTTCGTGAAATTTTGCTTCCTCCAAAAGTAAAAGAGCAGATAGAAAATGTTCAAATAGCAAAGCAACAAGTTCAAAAAGCTGAACAAGATGTACAACGAGCCGAACAAGAGGCTCTAAAACGCGCAGCTGAGGCAAGAGGTGTTGCTGAAAAAGCTAGAATTGAAGCTCAAGGTTTGGCTGATGCCGTTACAATTGAAGCGGATGCAAAATCAAAAGCAAATCATCTAATCTCTAAATCATTAACTTCAGACCTTTTAAAACTTGAACAGATTCAAATTCAAGGTAAGTTTAATGATGCTCTAAAAGAGAATAAAGATGCTAAAATTTTCTTAACACCGGGCGGTTCAACTCCAAATATCTGGGTTGATATGAAAGATGCTAAACAAAGAACTTCAACAGCTTCCGAGTAAGTAAAGAGATGCAAGAGATTATAAATAAAATAGACTGGCAAAAGATAGAACTTTTACCGGTCATCGTTCAAGATGTGCTAAGTAACGAAGTTCTGATGATGGCTTATATGGATAAAAAAGCATTAGAACTTTCCCTCTCAACAAGAGTTGCACACTACTTTTCGCGTTCCAAACAAAGAATTTGGAAAAAAGGCGAGAGCAGCGGACATATCCAAGAAATTCACTCTTTTAACATAGATTGCGATAACGACACGCTTCTTATTAAAGTCACACAACACGGTGTAGCATGTCATACAGGACGACCGTCGTGTTTTTTTACGGAGCTAGAAAGTGGAAAAATCCAGAGTGAAGTAGAAGTAAGCAGTGAAGCACTTTACGGCGTTATAGACACTCTTTATCATACGATTCAAGAGAGAAAAAATGCAGACCCCTCAGTGTCGTGGACGGCAAAGCTTTTAAGCAAAGGCGATAATACGATTTTGAAAAAAGTTGTAGAAGAAGCAGGAGAGTTTAGTTTTGCATGTAAAGATAATAATGAGACAGAAATTATATACGAAGCCGCAGATTTGACATATCATGTGCTTGTGGCACTTGCAGCTAAAAATATCTCTCCCGACAGAGTTAAACAAGAATTGGCAAGAAGATTCAATATGAGCGGTATTGCCGAGAAAAGTTCAAGAGATACTTAAAAATGAAGGGTATAATCACTAAATATATAAATGAATTGATAATTTATGATTATATCCTCTTTGGCGGTTTGCTTGTTATTTTTCTTCTATTTATTATCATAGGAATCATTCTTAGAAACAGAGTGGGTCTGGCACTTTTTTTTATACTATTTGCATTTACTCAGCTTGCAGTCGGCTCCACTTACGGATATATAAAAATGCATGAGTATCTGTTTAAAAACGAAATTTCTATCACAACACAAAAAAAATTAACTTTTACCCAAGCAATAGTAGTTTACGGGACAATAAAAAATATATCAAAAAAAGATTTTGCGAGCTGTAAAATAACAGCTAATGTTTATAAGGTTAGCGAAAATAAATTCAAAGATTATGTGCTAAAATTAAAGCCGATTAATAAAATGTCGATTATTGAGAATGATATTTCAATAGGTCAAGAGCATGAAATAAAGCTTATAATTGAGCCGTTTACATACGAACATGACTATAATCTTTCATTAGGAGCTAGTTGCAAATGAGTACACTATTTAATTTTTGGCACTATTTGGCTATATTTATTTCACTACTTGTTTTTATAGGCGGGGTTGTGCTTGCATTTCAAGAGACGGGTTTAAAATACAGAGTTCAAGTAATCTTCTCGTTCATTCTCATAGCTATATTTGTAGCCGTTTTTAGTATATATGCGGTAGATATGTATACAAAAGATGCAAAGCTTTATAGGCTAGATAGCAAAAGAATATTGAGCAGCGAAAAAATTATGTTTACCGGAGTGGTAAAAAATGAGGGAAGTTATGAAATAGGAGAGGTTGTTTTAGAGATAAAACTGGTAAACAGAGGTGATGTTGCAGGCAGTGTAAAGACGGGCGAATTTTTTAAACAGGGCAGTTTGCTTGATTATTTCTCATATAGCAATCTTCATAGAGATGCTAAGCCTCAGCATATTACACAAGAGAGCGTAGTCGCTAAAAATTTAAAACCTGGGGAAAGTACGGATTTTACGGTTTATCTTGATTATCCGCCGTATTTTAGCGGTGCTTCACACTTTTCAAAGATTTCTGCGCATTGACATCAATATTTAAGTCCAAAAGGCTTAAGAGCGCCGTTTATTTTTTTTATTTGACTATTTTTATCTCTACACCAATCAGGAGAGAGCAGAGAATCATCATCTATCCCTGCTGTTACTCTTTGAACTGAGATATTTTTTGGTTTCATTATAATAGATTTTATCAACACATCAATATAATCATTTTCAGAGATAGGAGTAAACTTTCCCCTTATAAAATCATTTGCAAGAGCCGTCTTTTTTACTATGTAAAGCGGATGATATTTTACTGAGTCGATTCCCCACTCATAAGCTTGTTTTGCAGTCTCTAGCATCATCTCCTTGCTCTCGTCGGGAAGACCGAATATAAGATGACCGCATATATTTAAGCCTTTGCTTTTTGCTTTTAAAATCCACTCTTTTACATTTTTGCTGTTATGTCCGCGGTTTATTTTCTCTAAGGTTTCATCAAAAACGGATTGTATACCAAACTCAATCCATATCTCTTTTTTAAGATTCAGCTTTGCCAAATAATCCAGTGTTTCATCTGTTATACTGTCTGAACGCGTGCCTATGCTAAGACCTATAACACCTTCAAATGAGAGTGCTTTATCATAGAGGGCTTTTAGGGTTTCAAAGGGTGCATAGGTGTTAGTAAAGGATTGAAAGTAGACTAAAAACTTCTCGGCTCCATACTTTTCGCGTTGCCTTTTGCTTATAGCATTAAATTGGAACTCTAGTTGAGCAAGCTGTTTCTCTAGGTTTGGGTTTGATTTTGAGTTAAGGTTTAGGTAAAACCCTTTTAATTCTTGGGTTTGACCCGTACTCGCACTAAAAGAGTCATTTTCGCAAAAGGTACACCCGCCTTTGGCAACTGTTCCATCTATATTTGGACATGTAAAACCGGATATGTTTACGCCGACTTTATAGACTTTGCAACCAAATTTATTTTTTAAATAGTTGCCAAAGGTGTAAATCTGTTCCATTAAACTATGTATTTTCCTGTGAAACAAGCAGTACAGTAGTTATCTTCTTTTGTATTTACGCTTCTAAGCAGTGATGCCTCATCTAAATATGCAAGTGAATCCGCTTCAATAAATTTACAAATATCATCAAGGCTCATATTTGCAGCAATTAGTTTATCTTTGTTTGGAGTATCAACACCGTAAAAGCATGGATCGGTAGTCGGTGGAGAAGATACTCGCATATGAACTTCGCTTGCTCCCGCCTCTTTTAACATTCTTACAATTCTTTTTGAGGTTGTTCCGCGAACTATAGAATCATCGACAACAATAACTCTTTTACCTTTTATAATATCGGTCATCGGCGAGAGTTTCATTTTGACTTTGAGATCTCTTATCTCTTGCGTCGGTTCAATAAAAGTTCTTCCGATGTAATGATTTCTCATTATTCCCATCTCATAAGGAATTCCGCTCTCTTGAGCATATCCGATAGCTGCCGGAACACCGCCGTCAGGAACAGGGATTACCATATCTGCTTCAACCGGTTTTATGCGTGCTAGTTCTATACCCATATTTTTTCTAGTTTGATAAACACTTTGACCAAAAACTTTTGAGTCCGGTCTGGCAAAATATACATATTCGAAAATACAGTGCTTTGGAGTCGGTTCAAAGACTTTTATACTTTCCGGCTCTTTGTCTTCATCAAAGATTAAAAGCTCACCCGGCTCAACATCTCTTATGAATTCTGCTCCGACAAGGTCAAATGCACAAGTTTCACTGGCAACGATATAACCACCGTTTGTTAATTTTCCAAGACTCAAAGGGCGAAAGCCAAAACGGTCACGCATTGCAAACATTTTTGTTCTACTTAAAAACACAAGTGAAAAAGCACCCTCTATTCTTTGAACAGCATCTATAATTCTGTCCAGTAATTTCTCTTTTTTACTTTTAGCAATAAGATGAATAAGATTTTCAGTATCCATAAAAGTTTGAAAAATTGCGCCATTTTCAATAAGTTTGTTACGCACTTCCTCGGCATTAGTTAAATTTCCGTTATGAACAATCGCCATCTCGCCTAAATCATATCTGGCAAATACCGGCTGAGCATCTAAGATGGAGTCGTCTCCCGCAGTTGAGTAGCGAGTATGCCCGATAGCACTTGAACCTTTTAGTGTTTCAAGTTTTTTCTCATCAAATACGCGCATAACTAAACCGCGCTTTTTAATCGTGTGGAGTTTTTTACCGTCTGAAGAGCTTATTCCGGCTGCTTCTTGACCACGATGCTGGTGGCCTTCTCGACGCTTCTCCTCACGCGCGTCATCGTCGACTTGTTCCT
>CAYHRD010000048.1:0-12226 GCA_964358925.1 uncultured Sulfurimonas sp. | reverse complement strand
TCTGGAGCATTATCGATTTGATCGTAATCCATCATTTTTGCACCGTTTGTTACTGCCAATACTGCCGTAATTGCCGCTGTTAATGTAGTTTTACCATGGTCAACGTGACCGATAGTACCAATGTTACAGTGTGGTTTATTACGCGCAAATTTTTCTTTTGCCATAGTGTCCTCCGACTTAATTTGTGAATAGAAATGGAATTGTACCCAAAAATTATTCAATTATTGCTTAAATTTTGCCTATACTTTATCAAATGGAGCTCACGAGCGGATTTGAACCGCCGACCTCTTCCTTACCAAGGAAGTGCTCTACCCCTGAGCCACGAGAGCAGAGTAAAATATAGAAAAACAACAAGCAATAATTGCATAATTTTTTATTTAATAATATCAGATTTTTTTAAGTGTGAATTTATATATGACTATCTAATAACAATAGATAACACATAAACATAAGAGAAGTAGGTTGAAATTGTACTTCAGCTTCCAGAATGTTTCAATGGAGCGGGTGAAGGGACTCGAACCCTCGACCCTCAGCTTGGAAGGCTGACGCTCTAGCCAACTGAGCTACGCCCGCATGTGCCATTGAATGGTGGTGAGAAGAGGAGTCGAACCTCTGAACCCGTAGGGAGCGGATTTACAGTCCGCCGTCGTTGGCCACTTGACTATCTCACCATTATTATCTGGTCTAACACTGTTTCTAATATTCGAAATTCAATGGTGCCGGCACGAGGATTTGAACCCCGGGCCTGCTGATTACAAATCAGCTGCTCTAGCCAACTGAGCTATGCCGGCATCGAATTTGAGCCAGAATTATAGTGCAATATATTTTCAATGTCAAGAGTTTTTTACTAAAAATATATAATATTTAACTCTTTATGTAAAAAAGGCTATTATTTGTTTATTTTTCCATATAAGGAAGGTTGTTTTTTATGTTAAAAATACTATTTTCACCTGCCGAGAACAAAAAATCGGTGGTAAAGAGAGAGAAAAAGAGCTCCTTGGTTCCAATAATGCAAGAGAGGGTATCCTTAGTGAGTATGACAATATTATTAAAAGCAGAGATGAAAATGCGATAAAAGAACTTTTTGGATTTAAAAAATTTAGCGACTGCACACCTTATATAAATGATATTTTTATCTCACCGCTTATGTGTGCGATTGAGAGATATGACGGGGTAGCTTATGAGTATCTTGATTTTGATTCTCTTTATGAAAAAGCCAAAGAGTATCTCAAATTAAATATCTTAATATTCTCAAATCTTTACGGACCTATACTGGGTGGAGACACTATTGCCAACTATAAAGTTAAACAAGGCAGTGATATCGGCAAATTTGTTCCTGATAAATTTTATAAACAACGATTTTCGTATCAACTTGATTTATACCTTGCAACTAGTGAAATTTTAGATCTTCGTGCGGGTTATTATGATAAGTTTTATGAAGTTAAAAAACCATACACTACTCTGAAATTTTTAAAAGAGGGCAAAGTTGTAAGTCATTGGGCAAAAGCATATAGAGGTTTAATCTTAAGAGCCGCTGCAAAAAACGATATAAACTCAATAAAAGAGTTTGCGGCTCTAGAGATAGAAGGTTTAAGTATAGCAGAAATTATAATTGTAAAAAACAAAACAGAGATTATTTACAATATTACGCACTAAAAAGCTAATTTATAATTTTATTTGTCTGAGCCTCAGTGCGTTTGTAATTACGGAAACCGAACTAAAACTCATTGCAACCGCAGCAATCATCGGTGAGAGCAATATCCCAAAAAACGGATAGAGCAATCCTGCAGCAATAGGAATTCCCGCCGAGTTATAGAAAAATGCAAAAAATAGATTTTGTCTAATATTTCGCATTGTTGCCCTACTTAACACTCTAGCTCTAACTATGCCCTGCAAATCACCTTTTACCAAAGTGACTCCTGCACTCTCCATTGCGATATCGGTGCCTGTTCCCATTGCAATACCGACATGGGCAAGGGCGAGTGCCGGAGCATCATTAATCCCATCGCCTGCCATAGCAACAATATGCCCTTGTGCTTGAAGCTCTTTAATAACCTCCGTTTTTTGCTCAGGCAATACTTCGGCATAAACCTCATCGATACCTAATTTTCTTGCAACAACTTCTGCCGTAGCACGGTTATCGCCTGTTAGCATAACAACTCTTATGCCTTCTGCATGCAAATCATTAATAGCTTTTGCGGAAGACTCTTTAACAGGATCGGTAACGGCAATAAAACCTGCAGCTTTTAAATCAATAGCAACCAACATAACAATTTTGCCGTCATTTCGTTCTATATCAGCTTGGCGTGACAACTCTGCCGTATCTATATTTAAACTTTCCAATAATTTTATATTGCCTACCGCAACTGTTCGTCCATCGACTCTGCCAGTTATTCCCATTCCGCTTATGTATTCAAAATTATCGGCTTTAACCAATTCGATGCTTCTATCTTTAGCCCCGTTTACAATAGCATCTGCCAATGGATGTTCACTAGCTCTCTCCAAGCTTGCCGCTAATCGCAATACCTCACTTTCACTAAATTCATCTTCTGTATATATGCCAACGAGTTTAGGTTTCCCCTCTGTAAGCGTACCCGTTTTATCCACTACCAAAGTATCGACCTTTTCCATAATCTCTAACGCTTCGGCATTTTTAATTAACACTCCGGCCGCCGCACCGCATCCTGTTCCTACCATAATAGAAATAGGCGTAGCAAGACCTAAAGCGCATGGGCATGCAATAATCAAAACAGAAACAGCACTAACAATAGCATAAGCCAAAGATGGTTCAGGTCCAAATATCCACCAGAGCGCAAATGTAATTAGCGCTATAACAACTACAGCCGGAACAAAATAACCGGACACACTGTCAGCCAATTTTTGTATAGGTGCACGAGAGCGTTGTGCATGCAAAACCATTTCTATGATTTGAGAGAGCAGAGTATCTGCACCGATTTTTTCTGCTCTCATAAGTAAGCTGCCGTTTGAGTTAACCGTAGCACCTATAAGTTTATCGCCGGCAGATTTAGAAACGGCTATCGGCTCGCCCGTAACCATTGATTCATCAACATTACTTTTACCCTCTATAACTATACCGTCTACAGGTATTTTCTCACCGGGGCGAATACGCAAAATATCTCCGACTTCTACATTTTCTAAAAGGATATCCTCTTCACTCCCATCACTTCGGATAATGCGTGCCTCCTTCGGAGAAAGACCTAACAAAAGTTTAATAGCTGAATTAGTCCGTGAACGAGCACGAAGTTCTAGTACCTGCCCCAAAAGCACAAGAGCAGTAATTACTGCCGCTACTTCAAAATAGAGATCAACCAAACCCTCTTTCATCTGCATCATAGGCGGAAAAATCTGTGGAATAAGCAACGCCGCCATACTATATAACCAAGCAACTAAAACACCAAGTGCAATAAGCGTAAACATATTTAGGTTCATAGTACGCACTGATTTAAAACCTCGAACAAAGAACGGCCAACCGCCCCATAATACAACCGGTGTAGCCAATAAAAATTCTATCCATTGAACCATTTTCATACTTAGTTCATCCGGCAACAAAGCAGGCAGTAAATCAGCAATCATCGCTAAAACAAATACAGCAATGGTAAAAACGGCACTTACCCAAAAACGACGGCTCATATCTATAAGTTCTTCATTTTTTTCTTCGACTTTCACTACGACAGGCTCTAGCGCCATACCGCATTTAGGACAAGAACCGGGATGGTCTTGGATTATTTCCGGGTGCATAGGACATGTGTAATCTGTTGATTGGTTATCGGTTTTATGAGTTGGTTTAGTCTCTATATTTAGATATTTTTTAGGATGTTGTTTAAATTTTACAAGACAATGTTCACTGCAAAAATGATAATCATCCTCCATATAACGGTATATATATTTAGAATCACTAGAAACATTCATACCGCAAACAGGGTCTTTGGCTTGCTTAGGCTCTGCACTTAAATTCATATTCATAACGCTACCGTCCTTATTTAATAAAATATGTACTAAATATCCCCTCTGTCTTCTACATCTTTAAAATTAGCTCTTCTCTCTTCCAGTTCTTTTCTATATGTAAGATAATCACCGAAATCAAAAAATTTATCGTATCTTGAATGCATATCAATTTGCGGTTTTGAATGTTTTATTGGACACCAAAACTGCTCGCTTCTTGCAGCTATCTCTCTTGTATAGCCTATTACTCCGTTAAAGTATTCACAATACAAACAGTTTACCTTCTCAACTCTGTCAAGATAAAAAAGATTGTACCTGTCAATGACGACATAATCTTTTCTTTTTACCTTTGGTATTTTATATATAGGAAAACATACACTCTGATAAATAGTAACAAAAATGTCGACAAGAAATGCAGGAATCATTATAGACCAGATAAAGGGAATCGTTAATATTGCCAAAACGGGAAAAGAGGAGAGATACTTTATAGAACTTACTACTCTTAATCTGCCCTCTTTTACAACGCTCTCTTCAAATTTTACTTTTTTATCTTCAAGCGTATAAAAAAACTCTTCTTGCTTTTTTCTTAGCTCTTCTATTAATTCATCTTCAAGACTCTTTATTTGGGCTGCTATCTCTTCAATTCTATTGTCCATAAAATTTTTTCCCGTTTTTAGTTTTTAGAGTATAACACTATTTTATCAATTTAGTTATCAGAAAAATTAGTGTAAAATTCTAAACATAAAAACAGAAGGTAAATTTTGGAAGATTCACAAGAGTATAAAAATAAAAAAGCATATTTTGAAAAGATAATAACGCTTTATGGCAGAAATGTCGTTATAGAGGTTTTAGACGACAATACGATAGATATTCATAAACTTCATCTCTCAAACTCCAACAAAACCGACGGTGCAATCGAGACTATTCTTAAACTTGCTAAAAAAAGAGGCGTTGAAGTCACTTACCACGATAAAAATGCCCTTAGCAGAATCAGCAAGAACGCAAAACAAGACCAAGGCGTGGCAATAGACATTATCGCAAACTCTTACCAAAATGCAAATACGATAAAGAACTTAAAAAGTTTCAAACTTCTGGCACTTGAGGGCATCCAAAATCCCCAAAATCTCGGAATGATCATCCGTTCATGTGCAGGTGGATATGTCGACGGCATAATTCTTCCTAAAAAAAACAGTGCAAAAATCTCTCCGCTTGTCATTAAAGCGAGTGCGGGAACGCTTTTTAAGCTTCCGATATACTACTGCAACACTCTTGATGAAGTTTTAAAAGAGTTAAAAGATACAAAAATCTATCTGCTATCTTCACACGCCAAAAACAGCATCTATGATATAAAAAAGAGTGAGAAATCAATATTTGTTCTAGGAAACGAGAGTGATGGAGTCTCAAAAGAGATTGAAAAACTTTGTAATGATTCACTCTCTATCCCCATGAACAGGGGCGTTGAGTCGCTTAATGTTGCGGTTACCGCTTCGCTTATCGCTTTTATGAAATCTTAACAAAGGTTTAAAGTGTCGCATATATATCGATTAAATCTCTATATTCCTATTATATTAAGCGTATTTATAATGTCGCTTTTTACCGTATTTGCTATTATCTATGCTCAAGAAAATTCTATTCATGAAAGTAAAAAGAACACTCCTGCATTATTTACAAAATATTTAAATGAAAAAGTTGATAGCGAAGCTGCCGTTCTTAGAGAATATATAGATTTTATTCAAAATATGGAAAATGTAACTGAGCAATTTAAAGTATTAAACAAACAAGAACTTAACAATTCCATAAAAGAGATATACAACCGCTTAAATAAAAATGTCAATCTGACTCACATGTATTTTATAAAAACCGACGGTACCGTTTTGCTTAGAACACACGATTACGAAAAAGATTCAGATATCGTTGAAAGAACAACTTTTAAAAAGGCGCAAGAGTTACAATCTATCTATTACGGTCTGGAATTCGGATTGAAAAAAAACTATACTCTAAGAGTTGTAAAGCCGTGGTATGTCGATGGAAAACTTATCGGTTATTTAGAGCTTGGAAAAGAGATTGATAAAGTTATTGATGATATTTCAGTATTTTTAAAAACACATATCTATATGGCGGTTAAAAAAGAAATTTATAAAGACTCTCCATCTTTTGTACAAGAAGAGTTGAAGCAAAAAGTAGAGACGGCTAATCATTATATTGCATATAGTACATTTACAGTTCCGTATCAAATGGAATCAATTTTAAACAATGATATAAATTTTGATGACATAGAGTTTAAAAAAAATACATACTTTGTTTCAAAAAGTATGCTTTCCGATGTATCAGGCAAAAATCTTGGATACTTCGCATTTTTAAGTGATGTATCCCTAGAACATACTCTTATGTACTATTCGGCAAAAATAGTGGTAATCATCCTTACGATAATTTCTTCTGTTCTAATTATCGGGGCTTATATCTTGATTCAGAAAAAAGAGAGAAGTATTTATCTTTTAACTTCAGAGCTAAATAGACAAAAAGAAGAGTTGTCTCACTTTAATGTCAAACTGCAAAAACTATTTGACTTGCAAAAAAATATCGTTATTATAACCGATAAGAAAAGATTGATAATGGCAAATCAAGCCATGTATGAGTTTTTTGGACTTGATGATATAGAGAATTTTTTCAAATATCATAACTGCATTTGTGAGAAGTTTGTTAATGATGACGAATTCTTTCATTTAGGTAAAGTATCCAAAGGTCAAAATTGGGTAGAAGCGATTATAAATCTTTCCGGTAACAAACGGATTGTATCCATGCTTGATTATAATATGACGGCACATGCTTTTAGTGTTTCCACAAATGAGTTTGAAGAAGGAAGCTACATTGTATCTTTCACCGATATCAGTCATACGATTATAGAGCATAAAAAACTTCAACTTAAAATCACACACGATCAATTGACAAATGCATTAAATAGAGAATTTTTTGATAACAATATCAATCTTATCATAGAGGAAACTAAGCCACATAAGCTTGGAATAATTATCTGCGATATTGATTACTTTAAAAGTGTTAATGATACTTACGGGCATAATAGCGGTGATATTGTTTTAAAAACTCTTGTAAATACAATTAATGAATCAATACGCCAAGAAGATTATCTGATTCGTTGGGGCGGTGAAGAGTTTATCATACTGATGAAGATTGACACGCTTAAGTCTCTTGAAAAACGAGTTGAATATATACGCAAGCAAATTGAGAAACAATATTTTGAAGAAGTAACCAATATCACCGCTAGTTTCGGCGGTACGATTTATAGAGAAGAAGAGGCAATTATTGAATCTATCGAACGAGCAGACAAAGCACTCTATGCGGCAAAAGAAAACGGCAGGAATCAAGTTAAAATAATATAAACGGCTTATGAAATCATAATCTCATAGGGGCGTTTTATCTCTCTTATAACTTCGTCGACACTCATGTGGCGGGATTTTCTCAAAAACTCTTTGCCGCCTAAAAAAATTAAAACGCTCGGGATGGCAAAAATGCTGAAATTCGCCGCAATCTCTTGTTCTATCGAGGTATCGATACTCACGATTTCAAACTCTTTAAAGTTGCTCAAAATTGCATCTACTAGTTTAGGTTTGAGTGCGTGGCAAACATTGCAAGTCGGAGCTGAAAAGTAAAGCATTACGGCTAAATTTTCTTCTATAATTTTTTTAATATCTTCTGTTGTTTGCATAATCTGCGCCTCTTTTTTGGTGTGAAATTATACACTATCTGATATAATCTGCTCATGAGTTCAATAATATTTTCAATTTTAGGCATCTATATATTTATAGCAATGGGCTTTATTGCAAAAATGAGTTTTAAAGAGTCCATCGACGATAAAACCATTACGCTTATAAATGTCTATTTTCTACAGGTTTTTCTAACATTTTGGGGACTTTTAATCCGTCCTGTCGATGCGACTCTGCTTTTTGCACCCTCAATCTACCTCTTTATATCAATTTTGGTTTTAATACTCTCGGCAATTGCAGCAAAAAAGCTTTTTTTGGATCAAAAAGAGTACTCTATTGCAACGGTTGCGGCAATTATCGGAAATACCGGAAATCTAGGAATTCCTCTAAATATAGCCATCTTTGGCGAAGAGTCCATTCCCTATACGACCGTTATAAATCTTATGAATGTATTTATTGTTTATACTATCGGAGTTTACTACTACTCAAGAGGCAGTTTTGATGTTAAAACATCACTAAAAAATATAGTAAAACTTCCTATTCTTTGGGCAGCAATAGTGGCTATAATCCTAAGCGTTTACGGCTATAAACCGAGCCAAGAGATTATGAAAATACTTATGATGGGAGCTTATGCTTCCATAACGATGCAGCTGTTTCTCTTTGGTATCTATCTTTACGGTACAAAGATAAACGAGATAAGCAAAACTCTGACTTTATGGGTTATGAGTCTGAAATTTATCTTTTTACCGAGCATTGCATTTTTAGTTCTTTACAATATTGAACTAGACTCCATGATAAAAGGGATAATTTTTATAGAGATTTTAGTGCCGCTTGCGATAGCGAATATAAACTTTGCTTCACTTTATGATTGCAAACCAAAAATTGTCACAGCTCTTGTTTTCATCTCATCGATTATCTTTTTAGGCGCAATTTTTATCGGCATTAAAGTTTTAACATATTTATGAACAAAATATATAAGATTTATAAAATATTGTATAAAACCTACGGTGCGCAGGGTTGGTGGCCGATAACGGGCTACGGATATCATAAGCTAGATTACGATTTTCCAAGAAACGAAAGCGAGATATTTGAAGTATGTTTAGGCTCAATTCTTACCCAAAATACGACATTTACATCTGTAGTAAAATCTCTTGAGAACCTATATGCAAAAAACGCAATAGATGCCGATGCGATTGAGTCTATGGATATAGAAGAGCTAAGAGAAGCCATTAGACCATCAGGTTACTACAATCAAAAAGCTAGATATATTTTAGAGTTCATCAAATTTTATAAAAACCTTAGCGGTGCCGCTCCGACTAGAGAAGCACTCCTAAATGTCGTAGGTATTGGAGAAGAGAGTGCCGACTCTATGCTTTTGTACGGATATAACAAGCACGAATTTAAAGTAGATGCCTATACGAAAAGAGTGTTGCTTGAACTTGGGTTTATAGATGAAAAAGCAAAATACGGCGATATAAAAATATTAATGCAAAATTCCCTAAAAGAGTGCATAAAAAACGAGAAAGAACTGCTTACAGTCTATCAAGAGTTTCATGCACTCATCGTACATCACGGTAAAAATTTTTACTCTAAAAAGCCTTACGGAGTCGGCTGTTTTTTAAAAAAAAGAGTCATATACTGACTCCCATTAAAACTGCTTGTTATTTTTTCTTACAATCGCTAGTTTTAATATTTTTTTTGTTTTTTTCTAAAAAGCCCTCACCAAACCCTTTAACTTCTTTTAACTCTTCAATATTTTTAAAGCAGCTGTGCTTTTTTCTATACTCTAAAATTGCATCCGCTTTTACTTCACCGATACCGCTAACACTCATAAGCTCATTTTTATCGGCTTTGTTAATATCTACTGCTCCAAAACAGAGAGTAACCCCAATAATCAATAACAAAAATAACTTCACATAAGTTCCTTTTTAACTAAAATCGTTAAATTGTACTTGTTTTAGAATAAAAATAATATTAAAATTAAATAATTTTTGCTAAAACAGACTCAACCGAAAAACCGAATTTAGCAAAAAGCTTATCTGCAGGAGCCGAAGCGCCGAATGTGTCCATACCGATTACTTCATCAGCAAATCTATACCACTCTAAACCTCTTGCCGCTTCAATAGCCACTTTTTTAGTTGTAGAATTTATGATTGAGTCTATGTAAGATTTTTCTTGCTCAATAAAAAGATCATAACACGGAACAGAAACAACATCCGCTTTGATACCTTTTGCATTTAACGCATCTTTTACTTTAAGAGCAAGCTCTACTTCGCTACCGCTTGCCATAAGAGTTATAGTCGCATTTTCATCACTAGCGAGTAAGTATCCGCCCTGAGCCGCACTACCTTTAATTGCAGTCGGAAGCACTGAGAGATTTTGTCTTGAGCAGACAAAAGCAGACGGGGATTTTTTCATATTAAGTGCTGTTTTCCAAGCTTCTACATTCTCCGCACCATCCGCAGGTCTCCAAACATAGAAGTTTGGCAATGCTCGGAATTGGCTTAAGTGTTCAATCGGCTGATGAGTCGGTCCATCTTCGCCAACACCTATACTGTCATGCGTCCAAATAAAGAACTGTTGAATTCCGGTTAAAGCAGCAATTCTAGCAGCCGGTTTTAGATAATCTGAAAATACAAAAAATGTAGCTGAAAATGGCATCAAGTTTCCATATAAAGCTATCGCATTTGTTATGGATGCCATTGCATGTTCACGGATTCCAAAGTAGATATTTCTACCTTTTGGATACACACCCATGTCTATAAGTTCAGTTTTGTTTGATGGACTTAGGTCTGCCGAGCCGCCTAAAAAGCAAGGGAGAGCTCTTGCTATTGCGTTTAGGATTTTCCCGTTTGTGTTTCTTGTCGCATCGGCTTTGTCAAAAGAGGGCCACTGAATTCTTGAAAAATCAGGATTTTGCAGAGCTGCCAACGCTTCATTTTGCTCCATCAGAGGAAGAGTTTTAAGGCTGTGAATCCACTCTCTCTCTAACAAATCTCCCTTTTCTATCGCACATCTAAAACGAGCCATTACATCTTCATCTACATGAAAACATCTCTGCGCATCAAATCCGCAAGCACTTTTTGCTTCAGCGATAACATCGCTGCCAAGAGGAGCACCATGAGAGTGATGAGAACCCTCAAGCTTACCTGCGCCTTTTGCGATAGTCGTATTTGCAATGATGATAGTCGGCTTAGAGTTAGATTTTGCAGTAGTAATCGCACTGTCAATCTCATCAAAATTATGACCGTCACATTCTTGTACATCCCAGCCTTGCGACTCAAAACGAAGACGAATATTTTCACTTATGCTCAAACTCGTCGAACCCTCGATTGTAATGCGATTAGAGTCGTAAATAAGTATTAAATTGTCAAGTTTATTGTGTCCTGCTATTGAGCAAGCTTCATAACTCACGCCCTCTTCCAAATCTCCGTCACCACATAAACAGTAAACATTGTGGTTAATAAGTTCTGCCGTCTCAGAATTAACCTGCGCGCCGACAAACTTTGAAGCCATTGCAAAACCGACGGCATTTGCCACACCTTGTCCAAGCGGACCTGTCGTTATCTCAACACCTGCAGTATGTCCAAATTCAGGATGCCCCGGTGTTTTAGAATCTAACTGACGAAAATTTTTCAAATCATCAATAGTTAAACCGTATCCCCAAAGATAGTAAAGTGAATAGATAAGCCCAGTCGCATGCCCGCCTGAAAAAACAAGTCTATCGCGATTTAGCCAAGATGGATTTTTTGGATTATGGTTTAGATGTTCGCTTAAAACAACTGCAATATCCGAAAGACCCATCGGTGCGCCCGGATGTCCTGAATTTGCAGATTGAACCATATCTGCCGCTAAAAATCTTATACTGTTTGCCATTTTTTGACGCATTTCATTACTCATACTATTAGTTCCTTAATTTTATTTATAAAAAGCTTGACGCTAAAGCGTCAGACCGAATCTTTGTGTCTGTTTATATAGTGTGTTAAAATCGGCAAAAGCTCATTTTTAAGCTCTTCATCAAAACTCTCCAGCTCTTTTGTAACCATCCGTGCTAATTCGTCGGCTTGGCTCTGCGCTTCATAAAGCCCTAAAAGCGTAACAAAACTATTTTTTGCTTCATCATTATTTGTCAGTTTTCCCGCTTCATCGGAACTCTGCGTAACATCTAAAATATCATCTTGGATTTGAAAAAGAAGCCCAAGTTTTATACCAAAATCATAAAGTTTTTCACTCAATTTTTCTCTGCCAACGATTATTGCACCCATTTTAAGCGAAGCAGCAATCAGTTTTGCGGTTTTGTTTGTATGTAAAATTTTTACATCCTCTATACTTAGCGGCTTGTTTTCAAAATAACAATCAATCGCCTGACCTAAAACCATTCCGTTTAATCCGCCGTTGGTTGATAGTTCTCTGATAAGTTCGACTCTTGTATAGTCTGAAAACGGGGCATTGCACAAAACCTCAAAAGAGTATGTATTTAGCGCATCTCCTGCCAAAATCGCGGTTACCTCATCAAAAGCGACATGCAAAGTCGGCTCTCC